>NZ_JASGSR010000061.1:0-48268 GCF_040446015.1 Bradyrhizobium sp. INPA03-11B | reverse complement strand
ATCTTGGTCACGCCGCCATGGTTGAAGCTGCCGACATAAAGCGTGCCGTCGGAAGTCGAGGTCACGCTCTCCGGAAAACTCTTGTCGGGAACGCCGACCGGAGTGGTTTCGGCGCGGGCTATGCTGGCCGAGCCAAGCGCAAGGACGGCGGCCGTCGCGCTCAGCCGGGCTGCGCGGCGGATCTTGAGCAGTTCTCCCGTTGCGCGCGGACGTCCCGCGTCGCCTTTGTTTTTTATCATGATCGCGTTTCCTCGATGAACCTGGTTGGACCAGGCAGGAATTGTGCGGCGATCGTCTCCGGTCGGCAGTTGTTGTGTGCAGGGTTCCCGACCGGATTGTTCACCCGCCTGCCTTGTCGGGTTCGATATATACAATAGTATATAGCGTGAGGGAAGCGACGGCTGGAGAACGCGCGTCATGGAGCGAGAGTTTGCGTCGCGCCACCAAATGCGTGTGCTGCAGTGGCGTCATCGACGGCCTCGCCGACGATGCGGGCGTCGGCTTCGATGCACGGATCGGCCTGTTTACCGATGAGCGTACGTTCGTCTGCAACGAATGCACAGCCAGTCTGATCGCGGCCGCAGCACGCAGGCAGGAAGCGGTGCGGCGGAGGTCATGAGGTGGGCGCTCCTGTTCGCGTCATTGCGAGCGAAGCGAAGCAATCCATCTATCCGTGAGCACGCGGATAGATGGATTGCTTCGTCGCTTGCGCTCCTCGCAATGACGAGGCGACTAGCGGAACTCAGTCCGGGCTGAACGCGTCGTAGACCAGCTTGCGGAACGCGGGTGTGATGCGCTGGCGCTCGTTCTGGGTCTGCTCGAGCATGATGTAGATCATATCGAGCTTCGGATCGACGCCGAAATAGGTTCCGCTGCCGCTGTCCCACTTCAGCTCGCCGATCGAGCCGGGCGGCGGCGGCTTGGCGATGCCGGGATCGGTGCGCACCGCGATGCCGTAGCCATAGCCGAAGCCGTCGCCGGGGAAATACCAGTAGTCACGGCCGACGCCGGAGCCCGGCCCGATATGGTCCCTCGTCATGTCCTTGAATGCGGCCGGGCTCAGATAGCGCTTGCCGTCGAGCTCGCCGCCATTGAGCAGCATCTGCGCGAAGCGCGCATAATCGAGAATGGTCGACACCAGGCCGCCGCCGCCGGATTCCCACTCAGGATGCGCGCGGCGGTCGTTTTCCCCGTCGATCAGGATGGTGTCAGACGGCAGCGGCTCGGCCAGTCGGGTCCGTTCGGTCTCCGCATCGAGCACATATCTGGTGTCGTTCATCTTGAGGGGATCGAAGATGCGCTCCTTCTCGAACTGATAGAGCGTCTTGCCCGCGACGATCTCGATCACCCGGCCGAGCACGTCGGTGGAATGACCGTAGCGCCACAGCGTGCCGGGCTGCCGCGACAGCGGCAGCTTGGCCAGCCGCGCGGTGAATTCCTTGTTGTCGAACTTGCCGTCGAACAGATGGCCGTCGCGGTAGATCTTCTGGATCCAGTCCGCGCCGATATATTCGTAGGTGATGCCCGAGGTGTGGCGCATCAGGTCCTCGATCGTGACCGGGCGGATCGGCGGCACCAGCTCGACCTTGGCCGGATCGTTGCCGCCGTCCGGTTCGATCGCGACTTTCACGTCGGCGAAGGCCGAAATGTATTTCGACAGCGGGTCCTGCGGCGACAGCTTGCCCTCGTCGACCAGCATCATCGCGGCGGTGTTGGTGATCGGCTTGGTCATCGAATGCAGCGCGAACATGGTGTCCCGCCGCATCGGCGATTTGGTCGTGACGTCACGATAGCCGAAGGTTTTCAGATAGACCGGCTTGCCGTGCTGCTGGATCAGGATGACCGCACCGGGCAGCTTGCCGCTCGCGACCTCGTTGTCGAAGAACGCGGTGATGCGTTCGAGCTTCTCCGGCGACGGGGCAGGGGCGTCGGAGGCGCGCACCGCGCCCGATGTGACAAGCGCAAGACAAACGACCGCGGCCACTGCCGCATGAAGCGTCCGCATGGCAACGGGGATCGCTCGACCATATCCGTACGACATTGAAAAGCTGCCCCTGCCTGATGCCCTTGAGCGCCCAAACTAAGCGCGAGCGCTCCCGCGCACCATAATCATTTTCGAGCGAGTTTATTCCTTAACGATGGTCGAAAATTTACACAATTTGCGTGGCGCCGACCGGCGTGCGCACGGCATTCGACAGCACCTGCAGCGCCTGGCTCAGCTCGGCGCGGTTGCGCGCGGCGCCGAGCGAGACGCGCAGCCCGCGCGGCGCAGCATCGCCCGCCGCAAAGGCGTCTTCGCCGACCACGGCGAGGCCGTTGCGCATCAGATGCGAGAGCAGGTCGGTGCCGTCGAAATGTTTCGGCAGTGGCATCCAGAGATGGTGGCTGGCCGGCCGCGCCGCATAGCTGACACCCTTGAGGAAGCGGGCCGCGAGCTGCTGACGGGCGGCGGCCTCGTTGCGGATGGCGCGGATGATCTCGGCGGCAACGCCGGAGCGCAGCCATTGCGTGACCAGCGCGACCATCAGCGATGGCGGCATCTGCATGGTGGCCTGCATGCCGGCGCGCATCCGCTGCTCGGAAGCGGCATCGGGCGCCAGCAGATAGGCGACCCGCAGTGCGGGCGCGACGCATTTGGCGATACTCGCGGCGTAGTAGGTGCGTTCCGGAATCATGGTGGCGATCGGCGCCATCTGCGGTTCGAGCGGGCCGTAGACGTCGTCCTCGATCAGCACGCAGCCGCGCTTCCTGATGATGTCGGCGATCGCCTTGCGGCGTGCCGCGCCCATCGTCGCCGTGGTCGGGTTCTGCTGCGTCGGAATCAGGTACACCGCCTTCGGCTTGTGCCTGCGGCAGGCCTCGTCGAGCGCGTCGGGCCGCGCGCCCTCAGCGTCCATCGCAACGCCGACAAGCCTAACATCGAGCCGCGCGGCCGCAGCCTTGATGCCGGGAAACGTCAGCGCCTCCGTCAGCACCACATCGCCGGGCGAAGTCAGCGCCAGCAGGGCGTTGAAGATGATCGCCTGCGACCCCGGATAGATCACGATCCGGTCGGCCGATGCGTTCGGCACGCGCGGCGCGAGCCACGCCGCGCCGACCTCGCGCTCGTCAGCGGTGCCGCCCGGACGGGCATAGCCGAGATAGGCGGAGAACCCGGCCTCGGAGCGGATGGTCGCCAGTCCCTGCGCGATGCGCAGGTCGAGATTGGCCTCGACCGGCTGTGGCGGCAGGTTCATCGACAGGTCGATGTTGACCGGGGCTGATAGCTCGGACGCTGCGCGCGCGGTGGTCTCCGACACGAAGGTGCCTTGGCCGACGCGGGCGTCGAGCAGCCCGCGCCGCCGCGCCTCGCCATAGGCGCGCGTCACTGTGGTGAGATCGATGTCGAGTGCGTTCGCCAGCGCGCGATGGGTCGGCAGCCGCTGGCCGCGAACCAGCCGTCCGCTCGCGATATCGGCGGCCAGCGCATCGACGATGCGCAGGAACATCGGGCCGTGCCATTCCGAAACTGTAGGGATCCAGTCCATGCAATCCGACGCTTTGTCTTTGATTGTATGCTATCAGAAGCATATTGTATGGATCATCAGATCAGGTCAAGGACAACGACCAAGGACGACTGCGATGACCGAGACGGTTTCCCTGCCAAAGGCGATGTTGCGCGGCTTCACCATGAAGTGCCCGAACTGCGGGCGCGGCCATTTGTTCGGGCGCTTCCTCAAGGTTGCTGACCATTGCGAGGTCTGCGGCGAGGACTTCACCCCGCAGCGTGCGGATGACTTTCCGGCCTATCTCGTCATCGTCGTGGTCGGCCACGTCGTGGTGCCGGCGCTGCTCTGGATGGAGATGACCTACGCGCCACCGGCCTGGCTGCAACTCGCGATCTGGCTCCCGTTCACGCTGTTCAGCGCGCTCGGGCTGTTGCAGCCGACCAAGGGTGCGATCGTCGGCCTGCAGTGGCAGCTCGGCATGGAAGGATTTGCGGCGACGCGGCGGCGTGTCGTGACGGTGCGGAGCAGCGCCGGACGGACGCGCGACTTGTCCGCCGTAGCTCAGCGAGCGAAGGCGGAAGCCTGAGGCAATATTGGTGTCGTAGCCCGGATGAAGCGCAGCGAAATCCGGGGTTCGTCTCGCAGGCGATACCGTCCCGGATTGCGCTACGCTCCATCCGGGCTACGGAATCATCAAATCGGATGATGATGTGGCCGGAACATCCGGCCCTTCTCCGTCACAAGCACCACCGCGAGCGCGGCCAAGGTGCAGAGGAAGAAGCCGGTCGCGAACGGCAGCAGCGTGCCGTCGTAATCCTGGCCGATCGTGGTGCCGACGCCGATCCCGAGCAAAGTGGTGATGGTGCCGTAGAGCGAAGACGCCGTGCCGGCGATCTTGCCCTGCGGCTCCATCGCGAGTGCGGTGAAGTTCGCCATCATCAGCCCGAACGCGAACATCATCAGGCCCGACAGCACCATGAATAGCGGCAGCGACAGCGTGCCGGTCTTCACGGTGAGGAACAGCACCCCGGCGACCACGGCAAAGCCGGTCAGCGCGGCGTGCGAGATCACGCGCATGCCGATGCGGCCGACGATGCGCGAATTGAGGAAGCCGGCGATCGCGACGCCGACCGCGCAGGCCGCGAAGGCGACCGGGAAGTAATGCCCGAGCTTGAAAATCTCGGTGAAGATCTGCTGCGACGAGAACACGAAGGCGAACAGCGAACCCTGCACGCCGCCGGCGGCGAGCGCATAGCCGAGGGTCTGGCGGTTGGTGACGGTCTGGCGAAACGCGGACAACACCTCTGGGATTGCCAGCGACTTGCGCAGCTCCTTGGGCAGCGTCTCCGGCATCCGCATCGCGCTCCAGGCGAGCGCGATCACGCCGTAGATCATCAGCAGCACGAAGATGCCGCGCCAATGCGTCAGCAGCATCACCGCCTGGCCGAATGACGGCGCGATCACGGGGACTGCGATGAACACCATCATCGCCAGCGACATCACGCTCGCCATCCGCCGTCCGGCGTAGCAGTCGCGCACGATCGAGGTCGCGATCACGCGGGTTGCCGCGGTACCGAGCCCTTGCAGCGCGCGCGCCAGCAGCAGCGTCTCGAACGAGGGTGCCATGATCGCGAGCAGGCCGGCGATGGTGTAGACGGTCATGCCGCCGAGCAGCACCGGGCGGCGGCCGAAGCGGTCCGACAGCGGACCCATCACGAACTGGCCGACGCCGAAGCCGACCAGGAAGATCGACAGCACCATCTGCGGGCGGTTGGCGTCCGCGATCTGGAATGCGGAACGGATGTTCGGCAGCGCCGGCAGCATCATGTCCATCGCCAGCGGGTTCAGCGCCATGATGGAAGCGATGATGACGACGAATTCCGGAAAGCCCATCGGGCGGTGGCCTGAGGATACCCAGGCATCGGCATTGATGTCAGACACTTAAGACCTCTTGGAGAGCAAGGATCATAGTGGCTTTGTTGCGTTGCACAATCGGCGTTTCGGGATGGGAGACCGTCGGCGGCGGGTGAGGTAATCCGGTCATGGAACCGGGCCTGCGGGCATCGGTTTGGTGCATTATCGTTGCTGCTGCAACTATTTCCTCGTGCCGTGCGGAAAGCTCTGCTATCCCGGTACCAGCACCCGTGCAGGGCAGGCGCATTGCCGCCGACCACGCCCGCACGGCCAAGAACGTTTTTGGGGAGGCCACATGTCCATCGAAATGTCCGCGCGCTCGCGCGGCGCTACGCTGTCGGATGAGGAGCGCAAGGTCCTCACTGCAACCCTCGTCGGCACCACGATCGAATGGTACGACTTCTTCGTCTACGCCCAGGCGGCCGGCCTGGTGTTCGGCGCGCTGTTCTTCGCGCCGATGAACGCCAACAATCCGCTGCTGGCGCAGATCGTCTCGTTCGCGACGCTCGGTCTTTCCTTCCTGTTCCGTCCGCTCGGAGCCATCGTCTGCGGCCATCTCGGCGACCGCTTCGGCCGCAAGAACATGCTGGTCGTCACGCTGCTGCTGATGGGCGCTGCGACCGCGCTGGTCGGCCTGCTGCCGACCTACGCGCAGATCGGCGCCTGGGCGCCGGCACTCCTTATTCTGCTTCGCATCCTGCAAGGCTTCTCGGCCGGCGGCGAGTGGGGCGGCGCAGCGCTGATGTCGGTGGAGTCGGCACCTCGCGACAAGCGCAGCTTCTTCGGCTCGTTCCCGCAGATCGGCACGCCGCTCGGCATGATCCTGGCGACCGGCGTGTTGTGGGTGCTCACCACGACGCTCGGCAAGCAGGCGATGATCGAATGGGGCTGGCGCATCCCGTTCCTGCTGTCGATCCTGCTGATCGTCGTCGGCATCGTGATCCGCCGCACCGTGGAGGAATCGCCGGTGTTCAAGGCGATGCAGCGGCGGCACCGCGAATCCTCCGCGCCACTGAAGGAATTGATGCGCAATCATGCCAAGGAGATTTTCCGCACGGCGCTGATCTTCATGGCCAACAATGCCGCCGGCTACATCCTGATCGCGTTCATCATCAGCTACGGTGCCAATACGCTGAAGATGCCGTCCGACCAATTGCTGCTGATCGGCACGCTGGCGGCGGTGAGCTGGTTCATCTTCACGCTGCTGGGCGGCATTCTCGGCGACAAGATCGGCCGCGTGCGCTGCTTCCAGATCGGCTACTCCCTGATGGTGCTTTGGGCGGTGCCGATGTGGTTCCTGATCGACAGCAAGAACCTCTTGCTGTTCTTCATCAGCGCCGTCGGCCTCACCATCGCGCTCGGCCTGTCCTATGGCCCGCAGGCGGCGCTTTACGCCGAGCTGTTTCCTGCCAAGGTGCGCTATTCCGGCGTCTCGATCGGCTACGCGCTCGGCGCCATCTTCGGCGGCGCCTTCGCGCCGATGATCGCGCAGTGGATCATCGGCACCTACGGCGAGTCCTGGCGCGTCGGCGTCTACATCGCGGTGCTGTCGCTGATCTCGCTGATCACGGTGTCGACCATCAAGGACCCGCAGGGCGTCGATCTGAACGTGAATGATGCGGGTACGTAAGCTGTGTAGGGCGGATTGGCCGAAGGCGTGATCCGCCACCGTCTCTGCGTCGCGGTGGACTACGCGGAGCCTGTCATTTGACCGGGCTTCGCGCGGACCTGGTGGCTAATCCACCGCGCGCCGAGCGCGCTACTGACCGCACGGCAGTTCATCTCTTGCGGCAAACAACAGAGCCTGTTACCGATTGGCTCAGCGCCGATTTGACGATCAGCTTGCGGGCGCTTCAACAAGTACAGCTAAAGCGAATGCTCACTGTTGTCTGTCCGCGAGACCGTCATCGGCCGTCCAAAGATGTGGAAGGCTGACAGATGAAGTTTGCTGCAATTGCCGACATACATGGAAACTGTCTCGCACTCGAAGCAGTGCTTCGCGACATCGAAGCTCGAGGGATCCGAGATATCGTCAATCTTGGTGATCATTTGAGTGGCCCGCTTGAAGCGCGACGGACGGCCGATCTCCTGATGGCGCGGCCAGTCACAAGTATCAGGGGGAACCATGATCGGCAGCTGGTTGAGCTTTCGCTCGAGGCCATGGGACCATCAGATCGACATGCTTACCATCAGTTGGAGAAACAACACCTCGAGTGGCTGGCCGGTCTTCCGGCAAGTGCGATGTTTCGTGATGAGGTATTCCTTTGTCATGGTACGCCCGCCAGCGACACAACCTATTGGCTGGAAACGGTGACGAGCGCCGGACGCATTTGCACGACTCCTATTGAGGAAATTGAACATCGCGCGGCCGGAATCAACGCTTCACTGATCCTGTGCGGGCACACTCATATCCCGCGGGTGATCCGCTTGCGAGATGGCCGATTAATCGTCAACCCCGGCAGCGTTGGCTGCCCCGGTTACGACGACACAGTACCCGTTCCACACAAAATGGAGACCGGTACCCCGGACGCCTGTTACGCGGTCCTGGAGCGATCGCAGCAAGGCTGGAACACCACGTTTCGCTATGTGCCCTACGATCATCTCTCAATGGCTGAATTGGCACGTCGCAACGGTCGAGCCGAATGGGCGAGCGCGCTGGCTAGTGGTTGGATCCGGTAGCCGATTGTCACCGAGCCTGCGAACCGATTGCGCGACTAGTGGAGTACAATGACGCCGCGCATCAGGACTGTAGGATGGATGAGCCGCAAGGCGTAATCCGCCACTGTCTCTGCGTCGCGGTGGATTACGCCGGAGCCTGTCGTCGGGCCGCGCTTTGCGCGGACCCGATGGGCTAGTCCACCCAACGCAGCTGCGGTGGTTCAGATGCGGGCGCCGCGGTTGTAGCCGTCGACGAGTTGATTGTAGTCGCGCATCAGCCGGGCCGGCGATCCTTCCACCATCCAGCCGGAGCCGGCGTTGCTCAGCATCATCTTCTCACCCGAGCTGTAAGGCACCTTGTCGCGGACGCGGCGCATCAGTTGCTTGGCCGTGGTGAGGAATGATTTGGCGCTGCCGATGAACATCGAGCCGAGCTTGACGTCGCCGTCCTTGCCGGAGGCGTCCTCGGTTGCCTTCACCGTGGCCTCATACTCGTTGAGCGCCTGGGTTATCGTGTCGATATCGGGTTTGTCGGCCTGCTGCGCGCGAAGCACGCGTTTGGCCTGGATCATCAGGGCCTCGACATAGTAGTGCGACTTGCGGCCTTCGCTCGCCTCGATCGCGGCCAGCTGTTCGGCGGCGCGCTTGTCATTGATCGCCTCGACGCCGGCGCGCAACGCCTTGTCGGCGCTGGCAAAGGCGTCCCATGCCGCGACCAGGCGCGGATGCAGCGCCTTGCCCTTGGCCATCTTGTCGTCCTTGTAGTTCTCCTGGCTGTAATAGTCGTCGGCCTCCTTCAACAGCGGCTCGAGCGTGGTGACGGCCGCAACATAGGCATTCGCCGCGGCTTCAAGCTCGGCATCATGCGGGTCCGCCGCATTGGCGGCCGCGACGCTCGTCTTGCAGTCGGAGGTGTCGTAGATCGTGTAGGTGCCGTAGATGATCCGCTCCTTGCCGGTGGGACCGCTCTTGGCGGCCCAGGAAAAGTAGCGGTCGCGGGATTCGTACGATCGCGCCGAGAGACGGTTGATGCACCCGACATAGGCATTCATCTTATGCGTCAGTTGCACGCTCGCCGGTGACGCAGGCGGGGTCTGTTGGGCGGCGGCCGGCTCAAGAAAGGCAATGATGGCCGCAATCACAGGGAAAGTCAGATTTCGCATCAGGAGTTTGCCCTCATCTCAGCCGGAAACTGGCCGCGCAAGTGTAGGAAGATTATGTGACGGCAGAAGGTGACGTCACGAAGCATCGGCCGAGGCCGCGCGGCACATTATCGATGAACGTGTTGATCGGCTACGGGGCAAACGCCGTCGATTGATCGTCGGAGCTCGGAGTGTGACGGCGCCCCTACTTGATTCCGAGCATCGCCTTCAGCTTGAGCACTGCGCTGTCGGGCGTCGTCAGCACTGGCCGGCCGGTCACCTCGGCGACGCGTTCGGCCGCGGGCGCCATGCTGTATTGGGCGAGCGCGATCAGATCGCAATCGCGCAAATCCCTCGCTGCCTCGACCACGATGCGGTCGTGCTCGGCACGGTCGCCGCGATCGAGCGCGGCCAGCGCGCCCTCGGCGAGCTTCGGCACGAGTGTTACCGACGTTGGAAATTCCGGCGGCATCGACACCAATGTCGGCGGGAAGGTCGAGAGCAGGCCGATCCGTTTTCCCTTGGCGACTGCCTGTTCGATCATCGCCTCGTTGGGCTTCAGCACCGGCATCGGCGCGTGCGCGCGCGCCACCGCCTCGATGCAGGGCCCGAATGCCGAGCAGGTAAAGAGAATGCCGTTGGCGCCGGTGCTGGCCGCATAGCGGCCCATGGTCAGAAAGCGCTCGCTCATGCGATCGGTGAGCTTGCCATCGCGCGCGAGGTCGGCCGACAGGCTGTCGTCGAGCAGGTTCATCAGCCGCGCCTCAGGCCAATGGCGCGCGAACGAGGCCTCGATCGGCACGATCGAATGCTTCAGGGCATGAATGAGCGTGATGCGCATGAGGTTGTTACCGCCTCTTTCTTTTTCTCCCTCTCCCCGCGGGCGGGGTGAGGTCAAAGTTTGCAACCTATCAACTCGTCATTGCGAGGAGCGTTAGCGACGAAGCAATCCATCTCTAGACTTGTGGCGCGATGGATTGCTTCGCTTCGCTCGCAATGACGGGAGAGATGGATTCTCAGGTCATCACTTGAACGGGATCGCGTACATCAACCCGCCCTTGCTCCAGGTGGCGTTGAGGCCGCGCTCGAGCTTCAGGGGGCTTGCCTTGCCGACATTGCGCTCGAATATCTCGCCGTAATTGCCGCCGGCCTTGATCGCCGCGACCAGCCATTTGTTGTCGAGGCCGAGCCGGGAGCCGAGATCCCCGGATGCGCCGAGTAGGCGCTGGATCGCCGGGACCTGCGACTTCGCCATCTCGTCGACATTGGCCTGGGTGACGCCGAGTTCTTCGGCTTCGACCAGGCCGTAATGCAGCCAGGTGATGATGTCACTCCAGACCTCGTCGCCGTTGCGGGTGAACGGGCCGAGCGGCTCCTTGCTGATGGTCTGCGGCAGGACGACATAGTCGTCGGCTTTCGGTGCTGCGGTCGCGACCGCGCCGGCGAGCGCCGAGGCGTCCTGGGTCATGGCATCGCAGCGGCCGCCGAAGAAAGTCTGGTACATGGTGTCGGGGCGGTCGAACACCAGCGGCTTCCAGTCGATGCCGTTGGCGCGGCCGTAATCGCCGAGCGTCACCTCATGCGTGGTGCCTTGGGCTACGCAGACGGTCGCGCCCTTGAGATCCTTCAGCTCCTTCACGCCGAGGTCCTTCTTCACCACAAAACCCTGGCCGTCGTAGAAATTGACCGGGCCCTGGCGCAGGCCGAGTGTGGTGCCGCGCAAGTAAGTCTGCGTCGAGTTGCGGTAGAGCACGTCGATCTCACCGGACTGCAGCGCGGTGAAGCGGTTCTGCGCGGTCAGCGCGACATAGCGTACCTTGGCCGGATCGCCGAGGATGCCGGCGGCGAGCGCGCGGCAATAGTCGACGTCGAGTCCCTTGAAGTTGCCCTGCGAGTCCGGCGCCGAGAAGCCGGCGAACCCGGTCGAGACACCGCACACCAGCGTGCCGCGCTGCTTGACGGTGTCGAGCGTCGCCGCGCTTGCGGTCGAGAGCCCTGCGACGAGCAAGCTCGCCGCGATCAATACCTTCCTCATTTTGTCCTCCTCCCTTCCTGTTTCAGCATGATCCTCTCCGGATCATGCTCCGTGACCGATGTCCTTCAATGCGCTGTCTACTGCAACGCCTAGTCTTTCGACGATCATGTCGATGTCGCCGGAAGTTGCGATATAGGGCGGGCCGAGCAGCACATGGTCGCCGCGCTGGCCGTCGGCGGTGCCGCCCGACGGATAGCAGCCAAGCCCGCCGGCGAAGGCCGCGGACTTGATCCGCTGATGCAATTTCAGCTTGGAATCGAACGACTGTCGCGTGCCGCGGTCGGCGACCAGCTCGATGCCCCAGAACAGGCCGCGGCCCCTGATGTCGCCGACATGGCGATGATTGCCGAAGCGTTCGACCAGCCGCTGCTCGAGCTGGCGGCCGCGCTCCTTGACCTGATCGAGCAGCTTCTCCTCGGCGATCACCTTCTGCACCTCGAGCGCCGCGGCGCAGGCGAGCGGATGCCCCAGATAGGTATGGCCGTGCTGGAACGTGCCGGAGCCGTTGCGCACGGTGTCGACGATGCTGCCGCTTGCGAGCATTGCGCCGATCGGCTGATAGCCGCCGCCAAGGCCCTTGGCGATCGCCTGGATGTCGGGCGAGATGCCCTCCTGCTCCCACGCATGCAGCGTGCCGGTGCGGCCCATGCCGCACATCACCTCGTCGAGGATGAGCAGCGCGCCGTGGCGGTTGCAGATCTCGCGCACCGCCTTGAAGTAACCTTCCGGCGCCGGCACGCAGCCGGCAGTGGCGCCGACCACGGGCTCGGCGATGAAGGCCGCAACCGTGTCGGGGCCGAGCCGTTGGAATTCGGCCTCCAGCTCGGCGGCAAGCCGGGCCACAAAGGCCGCCTCCGATTCATCGTCGCGCTTCTCGTGATAGGCGAAGGCGGGGGTGACATGGCTGAACGACGGCGACAGCAGCGGCGCGTAGGGCTCGCGGCGCCAGGCATTGCCGCCGGCCGACAGCGCGCCGAGCGTGTTGCCGTGATAGCTCTGCCGCCGCGCGATGAAGCGCGCACGCTTCGGCTCGCCGCGCTCGATGAAATATTGCCGCGCCAGCTTGATCGAGGCCTCGATCGCCTCCGAGCCGCCGCTGACGAAATAGACATAGCCGAGGCCGCCGGGCTCATGGCCGACCAGCCGCTCGGCGAGCTCTTCCGCAGGCTCCGACGAGAAGAAGCTGGTGTGCGCGTAAGCAAGCTTTGAGGCCTGCTTGGCGATGGCTGCCAGAATCCGCGGATGCTGATGACCGAGGCAGGACACTGCGGCGCCGCCGGAGGAATCCAGAATGCGGTGGCCATCCTCCCCGATCAACCAGACGCCTTCGCCACCAACCGCCTTTGGCGGGGTCTCGCGCAGGCTGCGATGCATCACGCGGCTCTTGTTGGCGGCCATGACGGTCATCCTTTCTCGACGGTGTATTGCGACATCTTGGCAAGCCTGGCCTCGGTCTCCTCCAGCTTGCGTTTTGCCCCTGCGCCGCCCAGCGTGAAGGCGACGGCGGCGAGCGACTGGGCGACTGCGATCGCGCCCGTGAGACTGGGGAAGAAGCCGGGCGAGGAGGCGGCCTCGAACAGCAGCAGGTGATCGGCGCCCTCGGCCATCGGCGCTGCGATCGTGTCGGCGATCGCGATCAGCGTGGTGCGCGCCTGATGCGCCGCTCGCGCCGTCTCGACGCTGACCAGCGTGTAGGGCGCAAAGCCGATCACGACCACCGCGTCGTCGGCGCGGAAGGCACCGTGGTCGAGATCGAACGGGCCGGAACCGCCGACCAGCTGTACGGCATCGGGGCGGAACAGGCGAAGCTGATAGGTGAGCAGTTCCGCAACGCTGCGGCAGCTGCGAAATCCCGTGATCCAAATCCGGCTCGCCGTGTGCAGCGCACGCGCGGCGTCGGCGATCGCGTTCGCGGGAATGCGCGCAAGGCCCGCAGCTTCCGCCTCGAGCTTGTCATGCACCAGTTTGACGTCGGCATTCGGCCCGCCGCGGCGGCTCTTGGCGCGGCCGGAGAACGGGGAACCCTGCGCTGGCCTGCGCGCCTCGGTGAGTGCAGCGCGCAATTCGTCCCAGCCGGAATAGCCGAGCGCCTTTGCCAGACGAGTGAAAGAAGCTGGATCGGCGCCGGCGACGGAGGCAAGCTCGCGCATCGAGCGGGTGGTGGCGTCGTAATCATTGGCTGCGACAAACCGACCAACCTCCTGCAACCGCATTGGCAGCGACGGCAATGCGCTGCACAATTCGTTCAGGGGCGATGGTTTCGGCTGTGCCTGGGCCATGAAACATATGTTGCACATTTATCAAATTGGTGCAACATATGACGCGCGCATAAGAGCGCATAGCAGAAGATCGCTTCTCACCGGGATCCTTGTGCTGTGACGACATCGACGCCGAAACGCCCTCCCGCCCGGCCCTGGCGGCTTTCGCTCAGCGACCCCCGCGTCGCCGGCCTGTTCTGGCAGGTCCTGGTGGTCGGAATCGCGGTCGCGATCGTTGCGTTCCTGTGGTCGAACGCGATCCATAATCTCTCGGTGCGGCGCATCTCGACCGGCTTCGCCTTCCTCGGCCGCGAAGCCGGCATGCCGATCGCGGACAGCTGGATCGACTACACGCCGAGGGACACTTATCTCCGCGCCTTCATCGTCGGCATCGTCAACACGCTGCGCGTCGCCGTGATCGGCATCGTGCTGGCGACCGTGATCGGTACGCTGGTCGGCATCGCGCGGCTGTCGTCGAACTGGCTGTTGGCGCGGCTTGCCGCCGTTTATGTCGAGGTGCTGCGCGACCTGCCGCTGCTGCTGCAGCTTTTGTTCTGGTACGTGCTGATGCAGGGCCTGCCGGCGGCGCGCCAGGCGTGGAAGCCGGTCGAGGGCGTCTATCTTTCCAACCGCGGCCTGATCCTGCCGTCGGTCCCGCTGCATGAAGCTAATTGGTGGACCATCCTGGCGCTGGTCGCAGGCCTGATCGTTTTCACTTTCGTCAGGCGCCGCCTGATCGCGCAGCAGATGCTCGATGGCAAAGCGCGCCCGGCCTGGCCCTACGCGCTCGGCCTCGTCGTCGCGCTCCCTGCGCTGGTGTCGTTCCTCTCCGGCGCGAGCTGGAGCATCACGCTGCCGGAGCTGCGCGGCTTCAACTTCGTCGGCGGGCTGACCCTGGCGCCGGAGTATTTCGCGCTGCTGATCGCGCTCGTCAGCTACACCTCGGCCTTTATTGCGGAAATCGTGCGCAGCGGCATCCAGGCGGTGCCGCGCGGCCAGTCGGATGCAGCCAAGGCGCTCGGGCTGAAGCGCAGCTTCGTGTTGCAGCACATCGTGCTGCCGCAGGCGCTGCGCGTCATCATCCCGCCGATGACCAGCCAGTACCTGAACCTGACCAAGAATTCCTCGCTCGCGGTCGCGGTCGGCTACCAGGACATCGTCTCCGTCGCCAACACCACGCTGAACCAGACCGGGCAGGCGATCGAGTCGATCGCGCTGATCATGATGGTGTTCCTCACCATCAGCCTCGGCATCAGCCTGTTCATGAACTGGTACAATGCGCGCATCGCGCTGGTGGAGCGCTGACATGAGCTCGGTCGCACACCTGCCGCAGGATCCGTTGCCGATCGGCCCGCGCCCCGCACCGCGTGCGCTCGGTGGTCATCTCACCGCGTGGCTGCGCGCCAATCTATTCGCCTCGATCCCCTCGAGCATCATGACGCTGCTCTTGCTGTTCCTGCTCGGCAAGGCGTGCATCGGCCTCTGGCAATGGGGCATTGCCAACGCGGTCTGGATCGTCTCCGGCAACGACAGCAGCGCCTGCCGCGCGCTGCGCGGCGCCGGCGCCTGCTGGGCCGTCGTGCCCGAGAAGTACCGTTTCATCCTGTTCGGCACCTATCCGTTCGACGAGCAGTGGCGGCCGGCGCTCGCGGTCGTGATCTTCATCGCGCTGTTCGCGGTCTCGAGCCGCCGCAGCTTCTGGCGCAAGGAGCTGTTCCTGCTGTGGGCCGCGGCCCTGGTCGTGATCGGCTGCCTGATGTGGGGCGGCTTCCTCGGCCTCTCCTTCGTCACGCAGGACCGCTGGGGCGGGCTGCCGGTGACGCTGATCCTTGCGACCTTTGGATTGGCGTTCGGCTTCCCGCTCGGCATCCTCGTCGCGCTCGGCCGCCGCTCGAAACTGCCGGCGATCCGTTCGCTCTGCGTGCTCTATGTCGAATTGATCCGCGGCGTACCGCTAATCAGCCTCTTGTTCATGGCGAGCGTGATGTTCCCGCTGTTCATGCCCGACGGCGTCAACATCGACAAACTCTTGCGCGCGCAGATCGCCTTCATCCTCTATGCCGGCGCCTATCTTGCCGAAGTGGTGCGCGGCGGCCTTCAGGCGGTGCCGCGCGGACAATATGAGGCGGGGGATGCGCTCGGCCTGTCCTATTGGCAGAAGCACGCGCTGATCGTGCTGCCGCAGGCGATCCGCCACGTCATCCCGCCGCTGGTCAACACCTTCATCGCCTTCTTCAAGGACACCAGCCTGGTCCTGATCATCGGCATCTTCGACCTCCTGACGACCGCCAAGACCGCGATCGTCGATCCGGCCTGGCAGTCGTTCAGCGTCGAGGTCTACGTCTTCGTCGGCGTGATCTACTTCGTGTTCTGCTTTGCGATGTCGCGCTACAGCCGCAGCCTCGAAGCGCAGCGCGGAACGAACTGAGCGATCATCGCTCTTCGTCAATTCCTCAAATGTTCGGTCTGCCGTCATGCCCGGGATGAGCCCCAGGCAGAATGGCCCTTTGGGGCGATCGCCCCTTGCCAAGCCGTCTCGATCCTATTTATGATCATAAAATGGATAAATCGGCCCTTCCGTCCCTGGACCCGTCGCGCCGCGCCTCGATCAAGCGCAAGCGGTCGGACGCGGTTGCCGACCTGATCCGCAGCCACATCTTCCAGGCCGGCTTGCAGCCTAACGACCGGCTGCCGCAGGAATCCGAACTGATCGAGATGTTCGGCTGCAGCCGCTCGACCATCCGCGAGGCGCTGAAATCGCTGGAAGTGCAGGGGCTGGTGCAGAACACCACCGGGCCCGGCGGCGGCGCACGGGTGGCGCCGGTGTCGATCAACCGGATCGTCGGCCTGCTCAGCAACTACTTCTATTTCCAGTCGATCTCGACCGCGCAGATCTACCAGATCCGCCGCCTGATCGAGCCAGAGCTCGCCTTCAGCGTGGTCGGCCACCTCACGACGGAGCATCTCAAAGCGCTCGACAAGGCGATCGCGGTTCAGGAGCATCATCCCGGCGGCGCGGAGGATTGGGAGCATCACCGCCACGCCGAGATCGACTTCCACGACATCCTGATCGAGGCCTGTCCCAATCCGCTGCTTGGCCTCGTCGCCCGCTTCGTCAACGAGGCGATCCGCCATTTGATCGGCAAGCTTGGCGTGCAGGAATTCGCATCCAGCTTCACCTGCGAGAACATCGAGTTTCACAAGCGCCTGATGGCCGCGTTCCGTTCCGGCAACGCGGCGCGCGCGCGGCGCGTGATGCTCGATCACGTGCTGAGCGCCGAAGCCGTGGTCGTCCCCGCGGAAGACCGGCGGATGGACCTGCCGGTCTTTCACCAGCCGTTGCGGCTCGACTGAGCATTTGCGTTGGAGGAAACAACAATGGTCACGCGGCACGAGAATGAGTTGTGGAGCTGGTCGGCGATCGACCTGGCGCGCGCGATCGCAACGCGCGCGATTTCCAGCCGGGACGCCGTGCAGTCCAGCCTCTACCGCATCGCCGCGGTCAATCCGGCCTTGAATGCCGTGGTCGAGGTGCTGGCCGATGAAGCGCTGGCCGCCGCGGATGCGGCGGATGCCGCGGTGAAATCTGGCGCGGAGCTCGGCGTGCTGCATGGCGTGCCGGTCACGATCAAGGTCAATGTCGATCAGCGCGGCCACGCCACCACCAACGGCGTTGTCGCCTTCCGCGACGTCATCGCCACCGAGGACAGCCCGGTGGTCGCGAATTTTCGCAAGGCGGGGGCCGTCATTGTCGGCCGCACCAACACGCCGGCGTTCTCGCACCGCTGGTTCACCAACAACGATCTGCACGGCGCGACCTATAATCCGTGGGGCCGGCACCTGACGCCGGGCGGCTCCAGCGGCGGGGCCGCGTCGGCGGTCGCTTCCGGCATGGGCGCGATCGCGCATGGCAATGATTTTGGCGGCTCGATCCGCTATCCGGCTTACGCCTGCGGCGTCGCCGGCCTGCGCCCGACGCCGGGGCGGATCCCCGCGTTCAATCCGTCGGCCACCAGCGATCGTCCGATCACGGCGCAGATGATGTCGGTGCAGGGACCGCTCGCGCGCTCGGTCGCCGATCTGCGCGCCGGCCTCGCTGCGATGGCGCAGGCGGATGCGCGCGACGGCACTTGGCTGCCGGTGCCCCTGCAAGGCACGCCGCTGAAGCGACCGATCGGCGTTGCGATCGCGCCGGCGCCATTCGGCGACGAGGCGCCGGAGATCAGCGCAGCGGTGCGCGCCGCCGGACGCTGGCTCGCGGAGGCCGGCTTTGCGGTGGAGGAGACCACACCGCCGCGGCTCGCAGAGGCCGCCGATCTCTGGCATCGCCTCGTCATCAATGAGGAGCGGCGTGTGCTGGCGCCGATGATCCGCAAATTCGGCGACGATCGGAGCCGCTACAATCTGGATGGCCATATTGCTTATGCGCCCGAGCTCGACGGCGATCAGGTGCTGGCCTGCTTCGAGCAGCGGCTCGCCATCGTGCGGGCCTGGCAGCTGTTCCAGGAGCGCTGCCCGGTCATCATCCTGCCGGTCTCCGCGCAGCTGCCGTTCCGCTTCGATCAGGATCAGGAAGACGCTGATGTGGTGCATGCGCTGCTTGACGCGCAGCGGCCGCTACTTGCGGTGCCTGCGCTCGGCTTTCCGTCGGTCGTGGTGCCGACCGGGACCGCCGGCGGCGTGCCGGTCGGCGTGCAGGTGATCGCCGGCCGCTTCCGCGAGGATGTCTGTCTCGCCGTCGCCGAGGTGATCGAGGCGCGCGCGTCGACGTTGACGCCGATCGATCCGCGCGACTGAACCAACAACAAAGCACTTAATATAACGGGAGGAATACCACGTGACGAAGACACCGATCTGGCAATGGTCCGCCGTGGACACGGCAGCGGCGATCAGGAACAACGAAGTGACATCGGAGCAGGTGGTTCGCGCCCATCTCGACCGCATGCAGGAGGCCAACCCGGCGCTCAACGCCGTCGTCGTCGATCTCGGCGCGTCGGCGATGCAGGCCGCCAAAGCGGCGGATGCGGCGCTGGCGGCGAGCAAAGGGAAGGGCGGCGCCGCCGGGCCGCTGCACGGCGTACCGGTCACGATCAAGATCAACATCGACGTCGAGGGCCAGGCCAATTCGAACGGCGTGGTCGCCTTCAAGGACAACATCGCGCCGGGCGACTCGCCGGTGACGGCCAATCTCAGGAAGGCCGGCGCCATCATCATCGGCCTGACCAACACGCCGGAATTCTCGCTGCGCGGCTTCACCGACAATCCGCTGCACGGCTTGACGCGCAATCCCTGGAACGCGGACGTGACCTGCGGCGGGTCATCGGGCGGCGCCGGCGCGTCGATCGCGGCTGGCATCGGCACCATCGCGCATGGCAACGACATCGGCGGCTCGCTGCGCTGGCCGGCGCATTGCAACGGCATCGCCACCATCAAGCCGACGCAGGGTCGCATTCCGGCGTTCAATCCCAGCGCTACGGCAGAGCGGCCGCTGATGGCGCAGTTCATGTCGTCGCAGGGACCCCTGGCGCGCCACGTCGCCGACGTGCGTCTCGGCCTCGAGGTGATGGCGCAGCGCGACCCGCGCGATCCCTGGTACGTGCCGGCGCCATTGACGGGGCCGAAGCCCGCCGCACCGGTCAAGGTCGCGCTCGCAAAGATCCCCGAGGACATGGCGACCGATCGCGGCGTGATCGCGCTTCAGCGCAAGGCGGCTGATCATCTGGCCGATGCGGGCTACGCGGTCAGCGAAGTCGAGGTGCCCGATCTCAACAAGGTCTGGCAGCTCTGGTGCGACCTGATCATGTCCGAGACCCGCGTTCTGTTGCAGGACCAGATGCTGGCGAACTCCAGCGCCGACTTCCAGAAGACGTTCCACGGCTTCATGGCGCTGGCGAACCCGCTCGATCAGGCCGGCTACATGAAGGCGATCGCCGAGCGGTCCCGTCATATCAGGAACTGGATGACGTTCCTCGAGCAGTATCCGCTGGTGCTGATGCCGACCTCGGTGCGCAAGACGCCGGAGGTCAATGCCGATCTCGGTGGCGACCAGCGCGTCAAGGAGTTGTTCTGGAACGACCTGCGCTTCATCTCGTCGATCAACGTGCTGGGGCTGCCGGCGGCCGTGGTGCCGGTCGGCCTGCATGAGGGCGTGCCGGTCGGCGTCCAGATCGTCGGCTCGCGCTATCGCGAGGATATGTGTCTCGATGCCGCCGAGGCGATCGAGCGCAAGGTTGGCACTCTGGCACGGCAATTGTGGGAGCGGCGCTGAGGCGATCCCGCATTATTCAATGGTATGATCCAAGGCACGCCGCGATGAAATTTCGTCCCGGCGTTCGCACGATTGGCGATGCGCGCGTGTCAGTGCCTCGGCCGTGTTCCTCCTCCCGGAATTTTGGTGCGGATTCGCAGAGCGCCATGCCGGCCAACGGGGTTGTCGGCGATCCCTGATTGCTTCAGGAGATCGTCCGAACCATCCGAATCCCTGGGAACGAAATGTCCATCACGAAACGCTCGCATGTCCTGATCGCAATTGCTGCGCTGTGTCTCTCCTTTGCCGCCGGCGCGGCTCGCGCAGAGGATGGCGTCCTGCGTGTCGGCATCATCACCGACATGAGCGGGCAATATTCCGACGGCAATGGCCCGGGATCGGTGATTGCGGCGCAAATGGCCGCGGAGGAAATCGGCGGCACGGTCGCCGGACGCAAGATCGAGATCATCTCGGCCGATCACCAAAACAAGCCTGACGTCGCGACCGGCATCGTGCGCAACTGGATCGACAACAAGGGTGTCGACGTGATCGCCGAAGGCGTCAATTCCGCGGTGGCGCTCGCGATCCAGACCGTGACGCGCGAACGCAAGAAGCTGTTCCTGATCTCGGGCTCCGGATCATCCGATCTCACCGGCAAGCAATGCTCACCGACCAGCGTGCAGTGGACTTACGACACCTATGCTTCCTCGAACGCCACCGCGAAGGCCGTGGTCGCGCGCGGCGGCTCGCCCTGGTTCTTCCTCACGGCCGATTATGCGTTCGGCCAGGCGCTGGAGCGCGACGCCAGCAAGGCCGTCACATCGGCCGGCGGCAAGGTGCTGGGGGCGGTCCGCCATCCCTTCGACACCGCCGATTTCTCGTCCTTCCTACTGCAGGCCCAGTCCTCCGGCGCCAAGATCCTGGCGCTCGCCAATGCCGGCTCCGACTTCCGCAACGCGGTGTCGCAGGCCGACGAGTTCAACATCCGCGCCAGCATGCAGCTCGTCGCGCTGCAAGTGACGCTCACCGACGTGCCCGCGCTTGGCCTCGCGCATGCGCACGATCTGCTGTTCACCGATTCCTTCTATTGGGATCGCACGCCCGAGACCCGCGTCTTCGCCCAGGAGTTCTTCAAGCGGCACGGCGCGATGCCGACGGCCTACCAGGCCGGCGTCAACTCGGCGCTCAGGCACTATTTCAAGGCGGTCGCTGCCACCAACTCGGTCGATTCCGAGACCGTGATCGCGCAGATGCGCAAGACCCCGGTCAACGATTTCTTTGCCCAGAACGGCGTGGTGCGCGAGGACGGCCGCATGGTGCACGACATGTATCTGATGCGCATCAAGAAGCCGGAAGAGTCCAAGAGCAAATGGGATCTCTACGAGTATCTTGCCACGGTGCCGGGCGACCAGGCCTTCCGTCCGCTCGATGAAGGCGGTTGCCCCTACGTCGCCAAGGCGCATTGAGGGCGCGCAAGACGATCCTTCCTTCGTAATTCCGGGGCTCGCGCGGCGCGATGACCGCGGACGCGGTGAGGTGAGCACACCTCTCAGGCTCCCTCTCCCCTTGCGGGAGAGGGTGGGGAGAGGGGTGGCCCCGGGTGAGATCATTGGCGTGAAGTTCTCGTGCGCAATCTCGGCTATGTGCCGTGCGTGCTCGCCTGACTGGAGAGGGCACGTCGTGTGGCACCCCTCTCCCTAACCCTCTCCCGCAAGGGGGAGAGGGAACCCTGCCGCCGGTGGCTCCCTCACGCGCGCGTGCCACTGAGTTGCCCGACGGCGCAAGCCCCCGCGACAAAAATATTTCGCTTTATCAGAAGTGCAACTCAGTGTTATAGATTGTCTCGTCTCACCCGATCGAGGGGCGCTTCGCGATCGTCACGAACGCGGGTCGAGATGCGGTGGACGCCGATTGCGCAACTGACGAGTGCGCGTGAGGCGGACGGCGAAGTCGTGTGGTCCTGACGCCCTCATGGCAGGTGTCTCTTCACATTGCGCGGTGCGCGTGGGGAAGACGGTGACAACAAAGCCAAGTCTCGCCGGGGAGAGCACGAAGTAAGCCGTAGCCCATCGCGCAGGGAAAGCCGGGTTGTTTCCGGTTACACCTGTGGTCCTACCCCCGAGCTTTCTACCCATCGCTCGGGGCCCATGGGTGCGATCGGCACCCGGCTTTCCCTGCGCCCTCTGTTCAAGGAGAGGGCGGAACGAAGAGCAAAGCTCGGACGATCATGTCGCGAGAATGCGGATGTGTGACTCCCAGGCGCTGCAACACATTCAGTGTCGTCCCGGCGAAGGCCGGGACCCATAACCACAAATGCAAATTGCTACGCAATGCTGGAACGACGAGTCCCGCCTACAACATCTGCTGCGGCGTATGGGTCCCGGCTCCCGTGCGCAATTGCGCACTAGGCCGGGACGACGTGGGGAGGGAGTCGTGTGTCCACCAACACCCGTCATCGCCCGGCCTCGACCGGGCGATCCAGTACGCCGAGGCCCATCGGCTCAAGCACTGCTGCCTCTGGAATACTGGATCACCCGCTTTCGCGGGTGATGACACCGGTGTTCGATATCTTCAATCGAGAACCATCCTCGTCGTCGTCCTGGCGTTTCGCCAGGACGACGGCTGTGATGAAATCGAGCGGTTCGTGTGTATCCGCCATCGCGAAATGACGTCAGCGTGACGACCGCATCCATACAAGGGGCACCATGACCAGCACCATCGAGACTTCCGACGGCGGCTACCGCTTCATGCCCGGCGTCAGTCAGTATTCCTGCGGCGTCAGTGCGCTGCCCGGTTTTGCCATCGAGCGGGTCAGGTTCGCCGAACCGGTGCCGCTGAGTGCGGGTTTCGAAAGGATAGCGCAAATCCTCAAAGCCGCCGGCCGTCCGCTGACCGCGTTCGGCGCCTGTGAACTGCGCTCGCCGGCGCCGTTCACCGAGGACGGGTTCAGGGCCTTCAACGAGATCTACATTAAGACGTTGATCGCCTGGGGCGTGATGCGTGACGGCGTCAATCCGGTGGCGCGCAGCAACGTCTGTCCAAAACTCGATCCGCCCGCGGAGCCGAGCTTCCACGCCTTCTGCTACACGGTGCCGGCTGCGAAGGATGCGCCGTCGAGCTTCGTGGTCGCCGGCAGCGGCGAGTCGGTCGAGGGCAAGGCCAATTATCGCGATCATACCGTCGCGCTCGGCGATAGCAGCCCGGCCGGCATTCTGGCGAAAGCAATATTCGTGCTGGGCGAGATGGAACGCCGCATGAATGCGTTCGGCGGCACCTGGAAGGACACCACCGCGGTGCAGCTCTACACCGTCCACGACGTCTATCCCGTGCTCGAAAGCGAACTCGGCCGCCGCGGCGTGCTGCGCAACGGCCTGACCTGGCATTTCGATCGGCCGCCGGTGGTCGGGCTCGACTTTGAAATGGATTGCCGGCGTGTGCACTGCGAGCGCGTGGTGTGATGTATCGGTTGCGTGACGCATCAAAAGCGCGTGTGGCTGCATGTGGAAGCGCGTGCCCTTTCTTGACACGGGTCGCGTCAACCGTTTCCCTTCGACATCGACGTCAGTGGCTGGGTGAACGCGGGTGCAGAACCAATCTGTGATCAGGCGGCGGGATTTGCTGGCGCTGATCGGGACTATCGCCGGCAGTTCGGCGATGTATCACGCGATGACGAGCCTCGGCTTCGCATCCGAGTCCGCCTACAAGGGGCCGCTCAAGCTCACGGGCGACGTGAAGGGCGCTTCGGTGCTGATTCTCGGCGCCGGGCTCGCCGGCATGACGGCGGCGCTGGAACTGCGCAAGGCCGGCTACAAGGTCCAGATCCTCGAATTCAACAATCGCGCCGGCGGCCGCAACTGGTCGATCCGCGGCGGCGACAGCTTTACCGAGCTCGGCGGCTTCAAGCAGACCTGCCAGTTCGAGCAGGGGCTCTATCTCAATCCCGGCCCATGGCGGATTCCCTATCATCATCGCGCGCTGCTCGATTACTGCCGGCGGCTCAACGTGACGCTGGAACCCTTCATCCAGCTCAACCACAACGCCTACCTGCATGCAACGCGTGCATTCGAGGGCAAGCCGCAACGCTTTCGCAGCATCAAGGCGGATTTCCAGGGCGGGGTGGCTGAGCTGCTGGCGAAAGTCAGCCAGCAAGGCAGGCTCGACGAGTTCGTCAGCAAGGAGGATCAGGAGATCCTGCTGCAGGCACTGCGCGACTGGGGCGCGCTGGATCGCGACTACAAGTACAATGCCAACCTGCGCTCCGCCGATGTCCGCGGATATGCGCGCGATCCCGGCGGCGGCTTGATGGGCGATCCGCTGCCCAGCGATCCGATCTCGCTGCAGGAGCTGCTGCGCTCGCGGATGTGGCGCTACGTCCAAAACTTTGCGCACTATGATTTCCAGCCCAGCATGTTCCAGCCGGTCGGCGGCATGGACATGATCGGCAAGGCGTTCGCGCGCGAGGTCGGCGATCTCATCCGCTATAGCGCCAAGGTCACGCAGATCCAGCAGAACGGCTCGGGCGTCACCGTGAGCTATGTCGACACCGCCAGTCCCTCCGCGGTGCAGCAGGCGACTGCCGACTGGTGCATCTGCACCATCCCGCTGCCGATCCTGAGCCAGCTGCCTCTGGATGTAAGCGGGCCGATGAAGAATGCGATCGATTCCTTGCCCTACGCCGCCTCGGTGAAGGTCGGGCTGCAGTTCAAGCGGCGGTTCTGGGAGGAGGATGAGGCGATCTACGGCGGCATCAGCTATACGGACCTGCCGATCCGGAATATCGGCTATCCGAACTATGGCTTCAACCGCGGCGGCCGCGGCGTGCTGCTCGGCGCCTATCTGTATGAGGGCGCCAATTCGTTCGAGTTCACGGCGATGACGCCGGCCGAACGGGTCGCCAGTGCGGTCGAATTCGGCGCCAAGATCCATCCGCAATACAAGAGCGAGTTCGAGAACGGCGTCGCGGTGGCGTGGCATCGGGTGCCGTTCACGCTCGGCTGCGCCGGGGAATGGACCGAAGCCGGGCGGGCGCAGCATTACCGCAATCTCTGCCAGATCGACGGCCGCATCGCGCTGGCGGGCGAGCACGCTTCGCAGCTGCCGGCCTGGCAGGAGGGTGCGATCCTGTCCGCGCTCGACGCCATTACCCGAATGCACGAACGCGTGGTGAAGACGTGATGAAGCAGACAGGAACATCTGTTGTCGCGGCGCTGCTGCTGCTGTCGGCGACCGCGGCGTCCGGTCAGGACAGCGGGGCGGGCAAGCGCACCTTCTCTTCGGGCTACCGTTTCGTGGAGATGACCGGCGAAGAGCTGTTCGGCAATGTCTGCCAGGGCTGCCACATGCCGGATGCGACAGGCGCGAGCGGCGCCGGCACCTATCCCTCGCTTGCCGGCAACAAGAATCTCGAAGCCGGCAGCTATCCGATCTATCTCGTCATCAACGGCCGCCGCGGCATGCCGGCGTTCGGCGACATGATGACCGATGGTCAGGTGGCCGCCGTTGTGAATTATCTGCGGACGCACTTCGGCAACAATTATCAGGACGCGGTGACGACCAAGGACGTTCAGGACGCCCGCCGCTGACCACGCAACTCACGGAGAGAGTTTGATGAAATTCATCGGTATTGTGTTGGGCGTCGCGCTGTCGGCGATGGCGACCACGGCCTCCGCTGACGTGGTCAGGCATCCGATTCCCAACTCGACATTCCCGATCGCGCAGGCCGTGACCGTCACCGGCAACACCACGACGGTCTATGTCAGCGGCCAGGTACCACCGGTCGTCAACAAGGATGCCGATCCGTCGAGCCCACAGGCCTATGGCGACACCAAGACCCAGACCGTCGGTGTGCTCAACCGCATCAAGGCCATTCTGGAAGGCCAGGGCCTTGGCATGGGCGATGTCGTCAAGATGCAGGTGTTCCTGGTCCACAACGCGTCCGCGCCGATGGACTTCAAGGCCTTCATGGAGGGCTACACCCAGTTCTTCGGCGGCAGCCAGCCGAACCTGCCGGCGCGCTCGGTGGTCGGCGTCGCCGCACTCGCCAATCCGGGCTTCCTGGTCGAGATCGAGGTGATTGCGGCCAAGGAAGCCAAATAAGACACGAAATAAGGACTCCAAATAGCGTGCGCGAAAGCGCGGAGCATGCGCGCGCAAATTGAAGGGCTCGCAGTCTTGCCAAAGCGCGTGTCGCCTGTCTGAATTCATCTCCAATCAGGTGGTGGAATTCTGGGAGAGCACGATGTCGCACAAGGCCCGAAACATGGTTCGATCGCTGCAACTCGCGGCAGCGATCGCTCCGGTGCTGCTCGCGTCCGGCGCCGGCGCGGAAGGACTGACCGAGCAGCAGCAATTCGCCCGCGGCATCTACCAGGAACTGGTCGAGATCAACACGACCACTGCGACCGGCGATACCCAGAAGGCGGCCGAGGCGATGGGCGCGCGGCTCCGCGCCGCCGGCTTCCCCGAGGGCGACGTGCAGGTGTTCTCGCCGGCGCCGCACAAGGGCAATCTGGTGGCGCGGCTGCACGGCTCGGGCGCGCGCAAGCCGATCCTGCTGGTCGCCCATATCGACGTCGTTCCTGCGCTTCGCGAGGACTGGTCGGTCGATCCGTTCAAGCTCACCGAGCAGGACGGCTATTTCTACGGCCGCGGCTCGAGCGACGACAAATACATGGCCTCCGCCTTCATCACCAACCTGATCCGCTACAAGAAGGAGGGCTACAAGCCCGACCGCGATATCATCGTCGCCCTCGAGACCGACGAGGAGATCCTCGATGCCAACGGTCTCGGCATGCAGTGGCTGATCAAGAACCACCGCGACCTGATCGACGCCGAGTTCGCGCTCAACGAAGGCGGCGGCGTCGGCCTCAAGAACGGCAAGGCGATCCGCAACAGCGTCCAGACCAGCGAGAAGGTCTCGATCGGCTATCAGCTCACCGTGAAGGATAGCGGCGGGCACTCGTCGCTGCCGCGCAAGGACAATGCGATCTACCGCCTCGCGGAGGGCCTGGTGCGGCTCTCCAAATACGACTTCCCGATGAATCTCAACGAGACGACGCGGATCTATTTCACGAAAACCGCCGAGGTCGACAAGTCGCATGCCGACGATATCAAGGCAATCCTGGCGCCGCAGCCCGACCCGGCAGCCCTGGCGCGATTGTCGGAGAATCCCGGCTACAACGCGCAGCTCCGCACCACCTGCGTTGCGACCATGCTGGAGGGCGGCCACGCCATCAACGCGCTGCCGCAACTGGCAACCGCCAAGGTGAACTGCCGGATCCTGCCCGGCGAGCCGGTCGAAGGCGTTCAGGCGACGATCGAGCGCGTGCTCGCCGACAAGCAGATTGCGGTGACCCCGACCGGCAAGGCCGTGCTGAGCCCGCCGTCGCCGCTGAACGAAGAGATCATGGGATCGATCGAGAAGCTGTCGAAGGAGTTTTGGCCGGATGCCGCGATCGTTCCTGTCATGAGCACCGGTGCCACCGACGGCAGCTACCTGCGCAATGCGGGAATTCCGACCTATGGTCATTCCGGGCTCGGCTCCGATGTCGATGACAACCGGAATCATGGCAAGGACGAGCGCGTGCTCGTAAAATCCTTCTACGAAGGCGAGGAATATCTCTATCGTCTGGTCAAGATGCTCGCCGGTGGGAAGTGATGGCTGACAACAAGACGAAGTTGCGGGTTGCGGTCGCCGGTCTCGGCGCGATCGGCACCGACGTCGTCAAGGCGCTCGATCAGGGCATCGAGGGCCTGACGCTGGTTGCCGTCTCGGCGTACAGCCCGGACAAGCACCGCGGCTGGGTCGCGGAGCTCAAATCTGCGCCGAAGCTGGTGCCGATCGAGCAGCTTGCCGAGATCGCCGACATCGTCGTCGAGTGCGCGCCGAGCAAGGTGGTGCGCTCGATCGTGGCGCCGGTGGTCGAGCGCGGCAAAACCGCCGTGGTGCTCAGTGTCGGCGCGCTGTTGCAGAACGAGGACCTCGTCGATCTCGCCAGGGCTCATGGCGGCCAGATCATCGTGCCGACCGGCGCGCTGATCGGGCTCGATGCGGTGACCGCGGCCGCGATCGGGACCATTCATTCGGCGAAGCTGGTGACGCGGAAGCCGGTCGCGGGTCTCGTCGGCGCGCCGCGTCTGGTCGAAAACAACATTCGGATCGAAGGCATCACCGAGCCGCTGCGCATCTTCGAAGGGAGTGCGCGTGACGCCGTCAAGGGCTTCCCGGCCAATATCAATGTCGCGGTGGCGCTGTCGCTCGCCGGCATCGGCCCCGATCGCACGAGGGTCGAGATCTGGGCGGATCCGACGGTGACGCGCAACACCCACCGCATCGAGGTCGATTCCGATTCCGCGCGGTTCTCGATGATGATCGAGAACATCCCCTCGGAAAACCCCAAGACCGGCCGCATCACCGCGCTGTCGGTGATCGCCTGCCTGCGCAAACTGCGCGCATCGTTGCGGATAGGCACCTGATGAAGATTGCGCCCGACGATCTGTTCCTGATCATTGATGTGCAGAACGATTTCTGCCCCGGCGGCGCGCTGGCGGTTGCCGACGGCGATGCCGTCGTGCCCGTGGTCAACCAGCTCGCCGGCCGCTTCGACCATGTCGTGCTGACTCAGGACTGGCATCCGGCGGGCCACAGCTCGTTTGCGACCTCGCATCCCGGTGCTGCACCATTCTCCTCGATCACCATGCCCTATGGGCCGCAAACGCTGTGGCCGGATCATTGCATCCAGGGCACCGCGGGAGCGGCGTTTCATCCCGGTCTCGCCACCGACCGGGCCGAACTCGTGATCCGCAAGGGATTTCGGGCCGCGATCGATTCCTATTCGGCGTTCTTCGAGAACGACCGGACGACGCCGACCGGCCTCGCCGGCTATCTGCGCGAGCGCGGCCTCAAGCGTGTCGTGATGGCCGGGCTCGCGACGGATTTCTGCGTGCAATATTCGGCGCTGGATGCGCGTCGGCTGGGGTTCGAGACCACGGTCGTGCTGCCGGGCTGCCGCGCCATCGACCTCGGCGGTTCGCTTGCTGCCGCCACCGCGGCGATGCGCGAGGCCGGCGTGGCGCTGGTTGAGGAGGTTGCCTGAGCCTGGCCCGCCAGAGGCAAAAACCATTGTTTTGACTGGCCTTTTGTTCTAATCCCCAGCCGTTGATGATCACGCAGCGGAGCTTTCGTGTCGGGACAGGTTTTGCGGATAGGGACGCGCAAGAGCGCGATGGCGCTCGCGCAGACGGACGAGGTCGCGCGGCTGCTGCGCGCCTCGGCGGGCGACCTTGCCGTCGAAATCGTCAAGTTCGAGACCCGCGGCGACCAGGATCAGACCAGCAAGCTGCTGCGCCA
Source organism: Bradyrhizobium sp. INPA03-11B (assembly GCF_040446015.1). NCBI lineage: Bacteria > Pseudomonadati > Pseudomonadota > Alphaproteobacteria > Hyphomicrobiales > Nitrobacteraceae > Bradyrhizobium > Bradyrhizobium sp. INPA03-11B. The sequence continues at coordinate 19,177 of NZ_JASGSR010000061.1, read as the reverse complement.
CGGCGGCAAGGGCGGCGCCTTCGTCGCCGAGATCCGCGAGGCCATGCGCGCCGGCACGTTGCAGGCCGCGATGCATTCGCTGAAGGACGTGCCGGGCAATGAGGAGACGCCGGGACTCGTCCTCGCGGCGATGCTGGCGCGCGACGCCGCCAATGACAGCCTCGTGCTGCGTCCTGGCCTGTCGCTGGACACGCTCCGCGCCGCACGCGGTAAGGGCTTCATGATCGGCACCAACGCGGTGCGCCGCGCCGCCTATCTGCGCCGACTGTTTCCGGAAGCGACCGTGATCCATTATCGCGGCGCCGCCGACACGCGCGTCGCAAAACTCGATCGCGGCGACAAGCAGCGGCTGCCTGATGGCGGCGAGGTGGGGCCGGCGGATGCGCTTGTCATGGCGCGCTCCGGCCTCGAGCGCATCGGCATGACCGCGCGCATCGCGCATGATTTCTCCGTCAACGAAATGCTGCCGGCGGTGGGCCAGGGCATCGTCGCGGTCGAATGCGTCGAGACCGATTGGGCGACGCGGGCGCGCCTCGCGGCGATCGACAACGCGCAGTCGCGGCTTGCCGCCGAGGCCGAGCGCGAGGTGCTGTGGGTGCTCAACGGCCATTGCAATTCGCCGATCGCCGGCCACGCCACGCTCGCGGGAAGCGAGTTGACTCTGCGCGCCTCGGTGCTGGATGAGGCCGGCGCCGGCTTCATCGAGGTGACGCGGAGCGGGCCCGCCGATCGGCCGCGCGAACTCGGGCGTGCCGTCGGCATGGAGCTGCTCGCGAAGGGCGCCGCCGAGATCATCGCCCGCACCCGGGTCGTCGAATAGCGCTCGCGGCGCGTGCGGTTCTCAGGCGATGTCGGCGAAATCGCCGTGCCGGCCCTTGCCGCTTGCGAAGCGGCGGGCGCCGGCCTCGGTCTCGCCGCTCGCAACCGTCGCAAGCCCGAGACGAAACTCGTTCAGCGTGGCCTGGTCCCAGCCGAGTTCCCATTGCTCGATCGCGGAGAGCCGGTCGCTGCGCAGAGCCGCCTGCGGCAGCCGGCAGAGATCATCGGCGAGGCTGCGCGCCTCGGCGAGCGCCGTGCCTGCCGCAACCACGCGGTTGGCGAGCCCGATCCGTCCGGCCTCTTCGCCGGAGACGCCGCGTCCGGTGAGGATCATGTCCATCGCGCGGCTGTGCCCGATCAGCCGCGGCAGGCGCACGGTGCCGAGATCCATCAACGGCACGCCGAAGCGCCGGCAATAGACGCCGAAGGTGGCGTCGGTTGCTGCGACCCTTAGATCGCACCAGATCGCAAGCTCGAGCCCGCCGGCCACGGCCGGTCCCTCGATTGCGGCGATCACCGGCTTCGACAGCTTCATCCGCGTCGGGCCCATCGGGCCGTCGCCGTTCTCGACACGGTGGCCGCGATGGCCGGCCGCGGTGTGCTTGAGGTCGAAGCCGGCGCAGAACGCGCCGCCCGCGCCGGTCAGGATCGCGACCGATAGCGACGGATCGCGATCGAACGCGCGGAACGCCTGGGCCAGTCCCTGCGCGGTCTCCGGATTGACCGCGTTGCGCGCCTCGTCATAGCGATCGATGGTCACGATCGCGATCGCATGCTCGGTTCGGTATTTGACGGTCGGATGGTCCAGCATGGTCGGTCCTCGGTACGCAATGTTGGATTGGGTCAGCGTGCGCCGGTGCGGCTGTCGATGATCGCGGCCAGGTTCCGGTGAAAATGCCTGATCGCGCCCTCGAACAGGCCGAAGGTGAAGTGATCGTTGGCCCGCGTTGCGAGCCCGCGCTGTGCGGCGCAGGCCATCTCGCGATCTTCGGCTGCGCCCGCGGTGACGAAGTCGCGTCCCTGGGCGACCGCGGCGCGGCCGTCCTCCGCGGCGATCTGGTTCGACAGCGTGTAGGTCACGAGCCGGGTGCGGTCCACGGCGAGCGGCTCGAGCACCGTCATCAACCGGTTGGTCGGGAAGGTCGACAGCATCACGTTCGGAAACAGGTGATAGACATGCGTCAGCATGCCGCCCGTCCTGCGTTCGCCCGGCGGCACGTTGCGCAGTTTCTCGATGCGCCGGTAGGGGAAGCTGATCCGGCTGTTGCGGCCGAACGATTCGATCACGTTGAGATTGTCGTATTGCAGCGGATAGAACGTATCCTGATGCGTCGATCGGATGTGATAGCCTTCGAGGAAACCTTCGGCGACGATCTTCCAGTTGGCCTCGACCTCCTGCGAAACGGTCGAGTACAGCGTCCAGTCGTCGCCGAACAACGCCGGCATGCCACTCGCGTCGGAGGTTGCGGCGGGATCGTCTTGCGCGACAAACACCAGGCCATCGCGTTCGATGCAAGTGACCGGCACGAGGCCGTGCGCGGTCTTGTCGAGCCCGGGAAAGCCGTATTCGTCGGGAATGCCACGCAACCGGCCATCGAGGCCGTAGGTCCAGCCATGATAGCGGCAGGTCAGCGCCTTCTTGCAACCGGCGCCGTCGACCAGCTGCACGCCGCGGTGCCGGCACGCGTTGCGGAAGGCGCGCGCGACGCCGTCCGCGCCGCGGATCGCGACAACAGGCGTCAGCGCCGCGTCGCGCGCGACGTAGGCGCCGATCTCGGCGAGCGCAGCCGACGGACAGAACGGCGTCAGCGTGCGGCGGAACACGTGGTCGATCTCGGCCGCGAAGCGATCCTGCGACAGATAGTGGGCGACGGGCTCGTGCCAGACGCCGTCGCTGAGATCGGTCGATTTCGCGTCGATATGTCCGAGGATACGGTCAACGATCGAGGCTTCGTCCGCGAGCTGTGTCGTCATCGCCGTTCTCCCGCTCATTTGGCCGGGCTTGCCGCCGGTCTGGTTCGAGGGACAGGCTCGCGCATTGCGCTGCATGCGACAAGCGAAACGAGCTGGGTTCGGATGAATGACATTCATCTAAGCCCATTTTCCGCGCGACATCGACGGCGGCCGGCCGCTAGGATCGGTCCCATGAGCAGGAACAACCCGAGGCCGGGGCGCCGGTCACCGTCGCAGCGGAGGGACGATCTCGCTGCAGCGAGCCTTCGGCCCGCACATCTGCTGGCATTGCAGGCATTCGATGTCGCGGTCAGGCTCGGCAGCTTCAAGGAGGCCGCGGGCGTGCTGAATGTCAGCGCCTCGGCAGTCAGCCATCGCATCCGCAATCTCGAAGTCCATCTTGGCGTCGCGCTGTTTCACCGCGCCCATCGCGTGGTTCGGCCGACCCATGCCGGCGAGAAGCTGGCTGCCGCGACCGGCCGCGCCTTTGCATTGTTGGCGCAAGCGGAGTCGGCGGTCGAGGCGGCTGGCCAACGCCGGCTGCGGCTGAAGGCGTTGCCGCAATTCGCCTCGGCCTGGCTGATCCCGCGGCTGTCCTCGTTCCTCACCCGGCATTCCGAGCTCGATCTCGCGATCGAGACCTCGAACCGCAATGTCGATTTCGACACCGAGACATTCGATGCCGGCATCAGCTTCGGGCCCGATAAGCCCGAAGGAGTCGTCGCGCATCGCCTGATGGAGGTGAGGACCGTTCCGGTCGGTGCGCCGGCACTGGCGCGGCGGTTGAAGCTGCGCGCGGCCGCGGACCTCGGCCGCGCCGTGCTGATCCATGTCACGACGTTCCCGGCAGCCTGGCCGCTCTGGTTCAAGCATGCCGGCGAGCCGGCGCCGCCCGCAACGCGCGCGATCTCGGTCGACAGCTTTGTCGCCGGGCTGCAGGCTGCCGAACGCGGCGCGGGGGTTGCGCTGGCGCTCGAACCCTTCATCGCCGAAAGCGAGCGGCGCGGCGCGATCCGCCGGCTCTTGCCGGTCGGTCACGTCACCGGCAGCTATTGGCTGGTGCATCCGCCGGGCGCGCAACGCAACCGCGCGCTGCAGACGTTCAAGAAGTGGTTGCTGGCCGAACTCGGAAGGCCCGGTTAGCTCGCGCGCAACGGCCAGCTTCCGATGATCCGGAAGCGTGATGCGCTATCCATCTGCTTGAACAACGCGATGCGGTCGATCGCGAGCCTCGTGAGGTCGACCGCCGCGAACCGCTCGCGCAGCTGCGCCACGATCGGGCCGCGCCGCTCGTCGCTCAGCCGCCCGGTCAGCGTCATGTGGAAGCGGAATTCTTCCATGACGTAGGGATAGCCCCAGCGGTCGAGATAGTCGCGATGCCGCTCCGTGAGACGTTCGGGTTTGCGCCGTGCGCGATCCTGCGCCGTCAGCGGCGCGCGGAACGTGTCGAACTCGGTGACGCAATCGGCGGCAAGCTGCTGGAGTTCGTCGGAGCGCTTCGCCGGAATCACGGCGATGAAGCCGCTGATCGCATCGACCACCGGCTCGATCACGGGAATGCGCCGCGCGCGGCCGGCGAAGCTAGCACAGGCAGCGAGAAGCTCGGCCTCGTTCCTGCCGTCGGCGAGCGCGCCTGGGGCCTTCAACGTGGCGTGGAAGCCATACTTGCGGGGGTCTTCCGTCACTTCGCGCCAGTCGGGCGTGACGCCATCGGGAAACGGCAGGTCGTCACCCGACACCGCATCATAGCCGAGCAGCGCCGAACCGAAGCGGTGCAGGGCGCTGTCGGGCGACGGCGCATAATAGATCGCGTAGCGCGGGGTGTTGGCCATGGGGCTGAGCTATGCCGCCGCAACCGTCTTGCGCGGTGCGAGCGAATGGACGAGGCAGCTCGCATCCGCCAGATGCACCAGCCGGCCCGCCGCGATCACCGCAACGATGCGCGGCCGCAAGGGTGCCTTGTCGTCGACGACGATGATGTCGGCACGGCGGCCTGCGATGAGCACGCCGCGATCGGCGAGCCCTGCGGCGCGCGCCGGCGCCGACGAGATCAGGTCCCAGGCTTTGGCAAGCGGTACGATGCCATCGGCGGCGAGGCGGAACGCTGCGAGCAGCTGCGCCGGATAATAGTAGTCCGACGCCAGCACCGAGCAGAGGCCCTGTGCGATCATGTCGGATGCCTTGGTCCAGCCGGTGTGGCTGCCGCCGCGGACCACGTTGGGCGCGCCGAACACGATGAAGTCGCCCGCGGCCGCGGCATCGCGCGCGGTCTCTACGTTCACGGGGAATTCGGCGAGCGTGGCGCCCAGCGCACGAAACTCCTGACGCATTGCCGGGCTGTTGTCGTCATGGGAGAGCATGCGGACATCTGCCGCGCGCGCAGCCGCAGCCAGCCGCGCGATCGAGGCGGGCACCTCGGGACGGCGCGCCACGATCCGATCGAGCATGTCGTTGACAGCCTCGATCGACAGTCCGGTGCGTTCGGCGAGCTGGTTGCGCTTCTTCGGCTTGACGTTGCTGTGGTCGTTGAAGGCGAACAGGTCGATGCGGCCTTCGGTGAGCCACTGAATGATCTCGGCCTCGGCCTCGAGATTATGGGTCTCGTGGCGCAGGTGGAAACGCGTATCGGCGGCGAGCTGCGGCCGCAGCGCCTCGATCGCATCGAGCAGCTTGCGCGCATTGTCAGCGCTGCGCAGGCCGGGCTCCCACGACCACGTCGTGCCGTGGAACACGGTGGTGATGCCGTTGGCGATCGCCTGCCGGTCGCTATCGATCAACGCCACGTCGGTCGGGAAATCGACGCCGGGGCGCGGCATCATCTGCCGCTCGAACGCATCGCCGTGCAGATCGATGATGCCGGGCAGCACCAGCAGGCCGCTGGCATCGATGTGCAGCGCGGCGCGGCCTTGCTCGGCATCGAGCGCGCCGATGTCGCGACCTGAGGTCCGCAGCGAGGTCTCGACCAGGCCACCGTCAACCAGCGTGCGTCCGCCTTCGATGAAAATGTCCGTCACGATGCGGCGCTCCGTTGCTTGTCCAGTGATTGAGATACGGCCTCGGCCTCATACTTGTCGAGGAATTCCTCGACCGCGAGCTTGCGAAAGTCGGGCAGGACACGACGAAGTGTCTCGTGATCCCAGTCCCACCACGCGAGTGCTGTGAGGCGATCTGCAATCGTCTCCGAAAAGCGCCGCTTCACCGGGCGCGCCGGATTACCGGCAACGATGGTATAAGCGGGCACATCCTTGGTCACGATCGCGCCGGCGGCAACGACAGCGCCGGTCCCGATGTTCCGTCCAGCGAGCAGAATCGCGCCGTGACCGATCCAGACGTCATGGCCGATATGCACGTGATGCGCACGTCGCCAGTTGAAGAAGTCGCTGTCGTCGCTCTCTCCGGGAAAATAAGCGCTGGCGCGGTAGGTGAAATGCGCCTGCGTCGCGCGATGCATCGGGTGGTTGCCGGGATTGATCCGCGTCATCGCCGCGATCGAGCAGAACTTGCCGATCGAGGTGTAGGTGATCTGGCTGTCGTTCACGACGTAGGAATAGTCGTCCATGCTGACTTCAAGCAGGATCGTGCGCGCGCCGACCTCGGTATATTTGCCGAGCTTGCTCTCGCGCACCGACGCGGTCGGGTCGACAGTCGGCACAACCGAGAGTGTTTTTCCGGCCATCAGGGCCTCCGCAAATCTTTGGCTTCCGGGGGATGCGCGCTCGTCTTCGGGATGCTTGATGACAACATCATGACGTTGCGATGACGGCAAGAGACGACGAGGACGGGGTGTGGACGATCGCCGCACCGCAGCGCGGTCGTCACATAACTGTAAAACGCCGGGGATAGCGATGGCCCAACGCGACGCGGTTGGAGCATTGCATGCTGGTGGTGGAAGGTTTGACGTGCCGGTTCGGCACAAAAGCCGCAGTCGACAACGCATCGTTTTCGATCGCGCCGGGCAGCTTTGTCGGCGTGATCGGCCGCTCCGGTGCCGGCAAGTCGACCTTGCTGCGGATGATCAACCGTCTCGCCGATCCGACCTCGGGCCGTATCCTGTTCGAAGGCACCGACGTGACCGCGCTGCGCGGCAAGGCGCTGCGGCAGTGGCGGGCGCGCTCGGCGATGATTTTTCAGCAGTTCAATCTGGTCGGCCGGCTCGACGTCTTGACCAACGTGTTGATGGGCCGGCTCGCCCAGATCCCGTCCTGGCGCTCGCTGGCGCAGGTCTGGCCGGAGCAGGACAGGGCGCTCGCGCTGTCCGCGCTCGAGCAGTTCGACATCGCCCAGCTCGCGGCGCAGCGCGCCGACCAGCTCTCCGGCGGCCAGCAGCAGCGCGTCGCGATCGCCCGCGCGCTGGTGCAGGAGCCCGACATCATTCTCGCGGACGAGCCGATCGCCTCGCTCGATCCGCGCAACACCAAGATTGTGATGGATGCGCTGCTGCGCATCAACAAGCATTTCGGCATCACGGTGCTCTGCAATTTGCACTCGCTCGACCTCGCACGGACCTATTGCGACCGCCTGGTCGGCATGGCAGCGGGCCGCGTGGTGTTCGACGGCGCGCCTGCGGCGCTGACCGACCATATCGCCCGCGAGCTCTACGACCTCGAGGCCAATGACGTCATCGGCGCGGCGCCGCTGCCTGCGCCCGACGGCGCAACTGCTCCGGCGCTCGGCACCGCTGCCGCGGCCTGAGCGTCGCATTACCGAAAATCTGGGCGACCGGGCATTTCGCCCGGCCAACAGGCGTAGCTACCAAAGAGGGGTAACCATGATCACTCGTCGCATCATTCTGGCCGGCGCCGCCGCGCTGGCATTCGCAGGGTCGGCTTCGGCCGAGGACTGGAAGGCCAAATATCCCGAGATCACCTTCGCCGTGATCCCCGCCGAAAACGGCTCCGGCGTCACCGAGCGCTACGGTCCGCTCACCGAGTATCTGTCGAAGGAGCTCGGCATCAAGGTGAACCTGCGCGTCGCCAACGACTACGCGGCGGTCATCGAAGGCCAGCGCGCCGGCAACATCCACATCGGCTATTACGGCCCGGCGTCGTTCGCCCGCGCCCGCCTCACCGGCGTCAAGACCGACGCCTTCGTGATCGACGTCAACGCCGACGGCTCGAAGGGCTACTATTCGGTGTTCTACGTGCTCGCCAAGAGCCCGTACCAGAAGGTCGAAGACCTCAAGGGCAAGAACATCGGCCTGGTCGATCCCAACTCGACCTCCGGCAACAACATGCCGCGCTTCAAGCTGAATGCGATGGGGATCGATCCGGAGACCTATTTCTCCAAGGTGGTCTTCACCGGCAGCCACGAGAACGCCGTGCTGGCGCTGGCGCAGGGCACCGTCGACGTCGCCGCCAACTGGTGGAATGCCGACGACGATTCCAACCTGACCCGCATGCTCGCCAAGAACATGGTGAAGTCGAGCGACGGCACGCCGCTGAAGAAGGAAGACTTCCGCATCATCGTGAAGTCCGACCTGATCATCAACTCGCCCTACGCTTATCTCGAGAGCCTTCCCGATGACATGAAGGCGAGGATCAAGCAGGCCTTCCTCGACATGCCGAAGAAGGATCCGGAAGCCTTCAAGAAGCTGTCCGACGGCAAGAACCTGCCGTGGCAGCCGGTCACCAACGCCGACTACGACAAGACCATCGAGCTGATCAAGTTCGTCGACGCCCTGCGCAAGAAGGCGTCCTGATCTCACGTCGTCGCTGAATTGGGCCGGGTTTCGACACCCGGCCCTTTTCGTTCATTCCTCGAGCAGACTGGCCCGCATCGATGGCGACCGCCATTTCCATCCTTCCAGCGCAGCAACTGGCGACGCTGAACGATGCCTATCGCAAGGCGGTCGCGCGCAAGCGGCTCAAGGCGACGGTCGCGGCCGCGGTGTTCTGTGCGGCGCTGTTCATCGCAGCGCTCGGCGCCGATGTGAACCTGCACACGTTCTTCACCTACTTCGGCAACTTCCTCAGCTATTTCGATCGCATCCTGACGCTGGATTCCGGTGCGCGGGTCTGGACCGATCCGCTGGAGTGGTTCTGGGGTCTGAAGAAGTGGCTCCGCCTGCTCGGCGAGACCCTCCTGATCAGCTATGTCGGCACCCTGACCGGTGCGGTCCTCGCGTTTGCGCTGAATTTCTTCGCCGCCCAGAACACCGCGCCGGGACCGTGGGTGCGCTTCATCGTCCGTCGCCTGTTGGAATTCGCCCGCACCGTGCCCGGCATCGTGTTCGCGCTGATCTTCGTGATCGCGTTCGGCCTCGGCCCGATGGCCGGCGTGCTGGCAATCGCGATCCACACCACCGGCGCGCTCGGCAAGCTGTTCGCCGAGATCGTCGAGAATGCCGATATGAAGCCGGTCGAGGGCATCCGCTCCACCGGCGCGAGCTGGCTGTCCTGCATGCGCTTTGCCATCCTGCCGCAGGTCTCGGCGGGCTACGCCAGCTACGCGCTGCTGCGCTTCGAGATCAACGTCCGCGAAGCGTCGGTGATGGGCTTCGTCGGCGCCGGCGGCATCGGGCAGGAGCTCGTGGTCGCGATCCGCAAGTTCTACTATTCCGACGTCAGCGCGATCCTCGTCACCATCATCGTCACCGTCTTCATCATCGACATCTCGACCGGCTGGCTGCGCGGCCGGCTGTTCGGCAAGGAGACCCGCCGATGAGCCAGATGCCGAGGCCGGATATCGCGGAATTGCGCGACAAATATCCCGGCGTGTTCGAACGTCCCGCGTCGGCACGGCTGGCGATGCCGGCCATGATCGTGGGGGCGCTCGCGATCTTCATCTACGGTCTGGTCGATCTCGACTTCTCGCCGGCCAAGCTGATCACGGGGATGAGCCAGCTCGGCTGGATCACCATGATGATGATCCCGCCGAACCCCGGCTCGTCGTTCCCGCTCTACATGCAGGCGCTCGGCGAGACGCTGTCGATCGCGCTGCTCGGCACCACGCTCGCGGCGCTGCTGGCGTTGCCGGTCAGCCTGCTGGCGGCGCGCAACGTCATCCCGTCCAACCTGATCCGCTTTCCGGTGCGCCGCTTCCTGGATTCGATCCGCGGCGTCGATACGCTGATCTGGGCGCTGGTCTGGATCAACGTCGTCGGCCTCGGCCCGTTCGCCGGGGTGCTCGCGATCATGGTCTCCGACTTCGGCGCGTTCGGAAAGCTGTTCTCCGAGGCGATCGAGGCGGCGGACCGCAAGCAGGTCGAGGGCATCCGCGCCTCCGGCGGCAATGCGCTGCATGAAATCCGCTTCGGCCTGCTGCCGCAGGTGCTGCCTGTGATTGCCGGGCAGGTGCTCTACTTCATCGAGTCGAACACGCGCTCGGCCACCATCATCGGCATCGTCGGCGCCGGCGGCATCGGGCTGCAGCTTGCCGAGCAGATCCGCGTGCTGGAATGGCAGAAGGTGTCGTTCCTGATCCTGATGATCCTGATCGCGGTCGCCGCGATCGACTTCATCTCGAGCAAGCTGCGCTTTGCCATCATCGGCCAGCGCGCCGTGGTCTAGCTGCTCCTTCGCCTCTCCCCGCGTGCGGCCGCCGCGGCTGCGCGCAGCCAAAATATCGAAAACAACCCCATGCAAAGGAGCTGGCGGCTGCCGGCGTTCGACACGTCAACTTGACACGTCGGGCAACTCAGGGATATATTTCCAATATTCCGAAATCGTGCGGGCGAGGGCGTATGCCGTCAGCCGTTCTCGACCAGGAATTCCACGCGTTCGGCGGCGAAGCGCGAGCGCTTGGTCACCAGCGGCTGGTCCAGCATATCGACGTCGGTCGCATCGACCACCAGCACCGGCCGTCCCAGCGGCAGATCGAGCCGTGCGGCGTCGGTCGCATCGACGATCGCCGCGGTGATCCGGGTCGAGGCGCGGTGGTAATCCTTCACGCCGTAATGCCCGAGCAGCTTCGTCATCGAGCGAACGTCGGCAAACACGCTGCCGGCATCGGGAAACCGCTCGGCGGACAGCCAGGTGGTGGAGACGCAGATTGGCGTCCGGTCGGCGAGCCGCACTGCTTCGATCCGGATGAGCGGCGCGCCGATCTTCAGGCCGAGCTCGCGCGCGATCTCGCGGTTGGCGACATCGCTGCCGGCATCGATCAGCTGGCCGCGCGGCTCGTGGCCGCCGGCGCCGACGATCTCCGAAAATCGCGTGCGTGAGCGCAAGGGATAGGCGAGGCGCTGGGCTTCGACATAGGTGCCGCTGCCGCGCTCGGCGCGCACCAGGCCGCGCTCAGCCAGTGCGGCGAGCGCACGCCGCACGGTGTGGCGGTTGACCCGGTAAGTTTCGGCGATCTCCATCTCGCCGGGCAGCTTTTCGCCGGCGGCAAAGCGGCCGTCAGCGATGCCGCGCTCAATGCCGTCGGCGACTTGCCGCCACAAGGCGACGCCGGAACTTTCCTGCATGCTCATCGCGCGGTGATACCAGAAATCTTCGATTTGTCACGAAACAGTCATGGCGCTCGGCTATCAAGTTGTCTATTATCATAGACAACTTGATGCAAGCAAGGTTGCCCAAGGGTTGCACATGAATCCGACCATGAGTTCGACCGGGCCAGACAGCAAGCTGGCCCAGCGCAAGGCCGCGATGACGGTGCTGGCGCACTCCGCCGCAGCCGACATCGCAGGCAGGCTCGCGGCGATCGCGGTACCGAAGCATGAGAACCTGCGCGAGCCGGAGAACGGCCTCGTGATGATGCGCGGGCGGGTCGGCGGCGACGGCGCAGCGTTCAATCTCGGCGAGGCAACGGTGTCGCGCGCGGCGGTGCGGCTTGCGAGCGGCGAGGTCGGCTTCGGCTACACGCTCGGCCGCGATGCGCAGAAAGCGCAGATGATCGCGCTGTGCGACGCCATGGTGCAGTCGGCGGCATTGTGCGGCGAGGTGGAGGCCAAGGTGATCGCACCGCTGCGTGCCGCTGTGAATGCCGAGCGCGCCCGCAAGGCCGCCGAGACCGCGGCGACGCGGGTTGATTTCTATACGATGGTGCGCGGTGAGGGATGATGCAATGACGACGATTGCCGAAATGCCCGCAGGCTTTGCCGACAAGGTGCTGTCGGCGCAATCAACGTTCCGTTCCGTGATGGATGCGATGGCACGCCCGGGCAGCGTGCAACGTGTCGCCGCCAGCGTCGGAACGCCGGCCGGCATGATGCGCGGCTCCGCCGCGATCGCGCTGACGCTGTTCGATCACGACACGCCGATCTGGCTCGACGCCGCGATGTCGGCAACGCCGGACGTCGCCCGCTGGCTCAAGTTTCACGCCAGCGCGCCGGTGGTCGGGGATTCCTCGATCGCGAGTTTCGCGCTGATCGGCGATGCTGCGAACCTGCCGGCGCTGGAACGCTTTGCGTTCGGCAGCAACGAATATCCGGACCGCTCGACCACGCTGATCCTGCAGGTCGACAGCCTGACGCAGGGCCCGGCCTTCGAGCTGAAAGGGCCCGGCATCGACGGCAGCGCGCTGTTGCAGGCGATGCTCAAGCCGCGCGATTTGTTTCAGCGGCTGTCGATCAATGAAGTCCTGTTCCCGCGCGGCATCGATGTCGTGCTGGTCCATGACGACAATATTGTCGCGATCCCGCGCACCACGCGGCTGATCGCCAGCGGAGTGTGAGCGATGTATGTAGCCGTCAAGGGAGGCGAGCGCGCCATCGAGAACGCTCATCGGCTGCTGGCGCATGAGCGGCGCGGCGATCGCGATGTGCCCGAGGTGACGCTGGCGCAGATCTCCGAACAGCTCGCGCTCGGCGTCGACCGCGTGATGACCGAAGGTTCGCTTTATGACCGCGAGCTTGCGGCGCTCGCGATCAAGCAGGCGCGCGGCGACATGATCGAGGCGATCTTCCTGGTTCGCGCCTTCCGCGCCACGCTGCCGCGCTTCGGCGCCACGGAGCCGGTCAACACCGGCGAGATGCTGGTGCGGCGGCGCATCTCCTCGACCTTCAAGGACGTTCCTGGCGGCCAGATCCTGGGGCCGACCTTCGACTACACCCATCGCCTGCTCGACCCGCAGCTCGCGGAAGGCTTTGTGCCGGAGCAGCCGGCGACCGCGGAGGCGTCGCAGGCGGCAACGCCGCGGGTCACCGACATTCTCGGCCGCGACGGCCTGATCGAGACGTCGCCGCAGGCAGATAGCGACGCGCCGGTCGGCGACCTGACGCGCGAGCCGCTGAGCTTCCCGGCCGATCGCGACCTGCGGCTACAGAATCTGGCGCGCGGCGACGAGGGCTTTCTGCTCGCGCTCGGCTATTCGACGCAGCGCGGTTATGGCCGCAACCATCCGTTCGCCGGCGAGATCCGCTTCGGCGAGGTCGAGGTCGAACTCTTCGCGGAGGATGTCGGCTTCGCGGTGCCGCTCGGCGCAGTCGAACTGACCGAGTGCCAGATGGTCAACCAGTTCAAGGGCTCGACGACCGAGGCGCCGTGCTTCACCCGCGGCTATGGCCTCGCCTTCGGCCAGAGCGAACGCAAGACCATGTCGATGGCGCTGGTAGACCGTGCGCTGCGCGCGCGCGAGCTCGGCGAGGAAGCGGCGGCGCCGGCGCAGGACGAGGAGTTCGTGATGTCGCACTCCGACAATGTCCAGTCGACCGGCTTCGTCGAACATCTCAAGCTGCCGCATTACGTCGACTTCCAGTCCGAGCTCGGCCTGCTGCGCAAGCTGCGGCAGGAATTCGCCGAAGCCAATCAGGCTCCGGAACTGCGGGAGGCCGCGGAATGAACGCGCCGACATACAATTTCGCCTATCTCGACGAGCAGACCAAGCGGATGATCCGCCGCGCGATCCTGAAGGCGATCGCGATCCCCGGCTATCAGGTGCCGTTCGCGAGCCGCGAGATGCCGATGCCCTATGGCTGGGGCACCGGCGGCGTGCAGGTGAATGCGGCGATCCTCGGCCCCGACGACGTGCTGAAGGTGATCGACCAGGGCTCGGACGACACCACCAATGCGATCTCGATCCGCAAGTTCTTCGGCAAGACCGCGGGAGTGGCGACCACGACCTCGACCACGGATGCGACCGTGATCCAGACCCGGCACCGCATTCCCGAGGCGTCGCTGCACGTGGGGCAGGTGCTGGTCTATCAGGTGCCGATCCCCGAGCCGCTGCGCTTCCTCGAACCGCGCGAGACCGAGACGCGGCGGATGCACGCGCTCGCCGAATACGGGCTGATGCATGTCAAGCTTTACGAGGACATCGCGCGCTTCGGCCACATCGCGACCGCCTACGCCTATCCGGTGAAGGTGAATGCGCGCTACGTGATGGACCCGTCGCCGACGCCGAAATTCGACAATCCGAAGATGGACAATTGCGCGGCCTTGCAGCTGTTCGGGGCCGGTCGCGAGAAGCGCATCTACGCGATCCCGCCCTACACCACGGTGGTCTCGCTGGATTTCGAGGATCATCCGTTCACGCGCTATCGCTTCAACGCGCCCTGCGCGCTGTGCGGCGCCGACAATTCCTATCTCGACGAGATCGTCACTGATGACAAGGGCGGGCGGATGTTCGTCTGCTCCGATACGGACTTCTGCGAGCAGCGCCAGGCCGCCGGCCATCACGGCACCGAGAGCGCGGCGCCGCACAAGGAGAAGGCGAATGTCTGAGCTCTCGAGCCTCGACAACGACGAGCCGCTTCTGGTGGCTGACGGGCTCGCCAAGAATTACGGCCGGCTGCCGGCCTGCCGCGACGTCTCGTTCGCGCTCTATCCCGGCGAGGTGCTGGCGATCGTCGGCGAATCCGGTTCGGGCAAGTCGACCTTGTTGCAACTGCTCTCCGCGCAGCTCGCGCCGAGCGCGGGCCGCGTGTCCTACCGGATGCGCGACGGCGTGCTGCGCGATCTCGCCGAGCTCGGCGAAGCGGAGCGGCGCTTCTTGTTCCGCACCGACTGGGGTTTTGTACATCAGGACCCGGCGCAGGGACTGCGCATGGGCGTCTCGGCCGGCGCCAATGTCGGCGAGCGGCTGATGGCGGTCGGCTGGAATCACTACGGCCGGATCCGCGACACTGCGTCGACCTGGCTCGATCGGGTCGAGATCGATGTCGGCCGCATCGACGATGCGCCGAAGACCTATTCCGGCGGCATGCGGCAGCGCCTGCAGATCGCGCGCAACCTCGTCACCGAGCCGCGGCTGGTGTTCATGGACGAGCCGACCGGCGGCCTCGACGTCTCGGTGCAGGCGCGCCTGCTCGATTTGATGCGCAATCTGGTCAGCGAGCTCGGCCTCGCCGCCATCGTCGTGACCCACGATCTCGCGGTCGCGCGCCTGCTGTCGCATCGCGTGATGGTGATGAAGGGCGGCCGCGTCATCGAGACCGGCCTCACCGACCAGGTGCTCGACGATCCCCGCGAGCCCTATACGCAGCTGCTCGTTTCCTCGATTCTGCCGCCATGAGCTTGCCAATGACCGCGATGATCGAACTTGCCAACGCCGAGAAGACCTTCACCATGCATCTGCAGGGTGGCGTCGAGCTGCCCGTGGTGCGCGGCGTTTCGTTCCACGTCGAGCCGGGCGAGTGCGTGGTGCTGTCGGGGCCGTCGGGCGCCGGCAAATCCTCGATCCTGAAGATGATCTTCGGCAACTACCGCTGCGACAGCGGCCGGATCGGCATCCGCCACCACGGCAAGGTGGTCGATCTTGCCAGCGCCGAACCGCGCCAGGTGCTGAGCATCCGCCGCTCGACGATCGGCTATGTCAGCCAGTTCCTGCGCGCGGTGCCGCGGGTGGCGACCATCGACGTCGTTGCCGAGCCCTTGATCGTCAACGGCGTCGCGCGCGAGGAAGCCCGCGAGCGCGCCGGCAAACTGCTGCGCCGGCTCAACATTCCGGAGCGGCTGTGGACCCTGCCGCCCTCGACCTTCTCCGGCGGCGAGCAGCAGCGCGTCAACATCGCGCGCGGCTTCATCTCGGACCTGCCGATCCTGTTGCTCGACGAGCCGACCGCTTCGCTCGATGCGGCGAATCGCGCAGTGGTGGTCGAGCTGATTGCGGAGAAAAAGACCAGGGGCGTCGCGATGGTCGCGATTGTCCATGACGACGAAATCCGCCATCTGATTGCCGATCGCATCGTCGATGTGACCTCGTTCGCCGTAGCTGCCTGAAGGACCGTTTGAAATGACCGCCAAGCAAGACACCATCATCGGCAACGCCCGCTTGGTTCTCGCCGATCGGGTGATCGAGCAGGGCTGGGTGGCTATCGTCGACGGCAAGATCGCGGAGTTCGGGGAAGGCCGGGCGCCCGAGATCGCCGAGGATGCCGCCGGCGATCTCCTGATGCCCGGCCTGATCGAGCTGCACACCGACCATCTCGAGATGCACTACGTGCCGCGGCCGAAGGTGTTCTGGAACCCGGTCGCCGCCGTGATCTCCTATGACGGGCAGCTCGCGACCTCAGGCATCACCACGGTGCTGGATTCGCTGCGGGTCTGGCGCGAGGACGGCGCCGAGGACGTCGACGGCCGCGCCGGCGTGCTGGCGGCGGCGATCACAGCCGCGCGCGAGGAGAACCTGCTGCGCGCCGATCACTTCCTGCATCTGCGTTGCGAGGTGCCGATGCCTGACGTCGTCGCCGAGGCCAAGGAGCTGATCGACCGGCCGGACGTGCGGTTGATGTCGCTGATGGACCATACGCCGGGCCAGCGCCAGTTCCGCGACGAGGTCAAGCTGCGCGACTACTACCGCGGCAAGGGCGGCGGCATGACCGACGCCCAGCTCGACGTGCTGTTCGCCCGGCGCTTCGCCTATCAGAAGGAATATGCGGTCGCGAACACCCGCGCGATCGTCGCGCTGGCGCATGAGTACAAGATCCCGCTGGCGAGCCACGACGACACCACGGACGAGAACGTGGTCGACGCCGTCAACGACAAGGTCGCGGTCGCGGAATTCCCGACCACGATGGAAGCCGCGCGGGGCTTGCACGCCGCCGGCATCGACATCCTGATGGGTGCGCCGAACGTGGTGCGCGGCGGCTCGCATTCCGGCAACATCGCAGCGGTCGATCTCGCCAATGAGGGTATGCTGGATATCCTGTCGTCGGATTACATCCCGTCGAGCCTGTTGATGGCGGCGCTGCAGCTGCCGCGCCATGTGCCGGCGATCGATCTTGCCTCCGCCATCCGCACCGTGACCAAGACGCCGGCCGAAGCGGTTGGCCTCTCCGATCGCGGCGAGATCGCGGTCGGCCGGCGCGCCGACCTGATCCGCGTTCACGTCGCGCGCGACCTGCCGGTGGTGCGCAGCGTCTGGCGCGAAGGGGGGAGGGTCGCGTGACCGATGCGTCCGTGATCGCCGAGCAGCGCGCTGCGATCGGGCCAGGCCGGTTGATCCTGGTGGTCGGCCCGAGCGGCGCCGGCAAGGATACGCTGCTTGGGCTCGCGAAGGCAGCCTGCGCCGATGATCGCGGGATCGTGTTTCCCCGCCGCCTGATCACCCGCCAGGCCTCGGCGTCAGAAGACAATGAGGAGATCAGTGCCGAGGCCTTCCAGCGCGCGGCCGCTAGCGGCGACTACGCCATGCATTGGGAAGCGCACGGCCATCGCTATGCGCTGTCGCGGGCCATCAACGACGATATCCGCGCCGGACGCACCGTGATCGCGAACGTCTCGCGCACGGTGATCGCGGCGGCGCGCCGCAACTATGCCAGTGCCGTTGTCGTGCTGGTCACGGCGCCGCCGGACGTGCTGGCCGCCCGGCTCTCGATGCGGGCACGCAGCAGCGACGGCCTGCTCGCGCAGCGGCTGGCCCGCACCGTCGACGAAAGCACCTCGACGCCCGATTTCACCATCGTCAATTCCGGCACCGCCGAATATCACGCGCGACAGCTTGTCCGCATCATCAAGGACGAACGCTGGGACGAGTAGCCACGACTAGCCACAAAGGAGAACAGCACTGATGTCGGTGATCTCTACGATCGAGCAGCTTGAGGCGATCTACGGCTTCCCGAACGACGCGTCGACCGTGAAGGTCGCCGATCACGTGACGCCGCTCTATCGTGTGCTCATCGAGAAATCGCCGTTCGTGTCGCTCGCGACCTCGGGCCTCGAAGGGCTCGATTGCTCGCCACGCGGTGACCTGCCGGGCTTCGTGCGCATCCATGATCCGAAGACACTGATGATGCCGGATCGCCGCGGCAACAATCGCTGCGATTCGCTGCGCAACATCGTGCGCGATCCGCGCGTCGGGCTGCTGTTCCTGATCCCGGGCTCGGGCAGCACGCTGCGCGTCAATGGCCGGGCCTATGTCACGGCCGAGCCGGAACTGCTGGCTTCCTTCAAGATGGAAGGCAAGGCGCCGCGCACGGTCATCGTGATGACCGTGGACGAGATCTACTTCCAGTGCGCCCGCGCGATCGTGCGCTCCGACCTCTGGAATCCGGACAAGCGAATCGATCCGACAACCCTGCCGACGCCGGGCCAGATCCTTGCCGAGATGAGCGAGCACACGGTCGGCGGCGAGAAGTATGATCGGGAATGGCCGGAGCGCGCGCGGCAGACGATGTGGTGATTCGGTCGCGCGCGATTGTGGACCGTCATTGCGAGCGAAGCGAAGCAATCCATTGTCACCGGTCGTGCGGATGCATGGATTGCTTCGTCGCTATCGCTCCTCGCAATGACGGGGCTACCCCTTCGTCTGCTCCTCGAACGCCTTCAGCGACACCGCGGCGATCTCGCGCAGCGTCTCGCGGTTCGCCCCCGAGGAGGCCATCACGCACATGCCCGATGTCACCGCGGAGAGATAGCGCGCAAGCGTGGCTGGATCGACGCTCTCGCCGAGGTCATGTTCGGCCGTGGCGCGGACAAAGCGTTCGCGCAACTGGTCCTCGGTTCGGGTGCGGCGCGCCGCCAGTTCGAACGGAACATTGGCCGAGCCGGTGCCGCAGGCAAGGCCGCCCTGGACCAGCAGACAGCCGGGCGGGTTGGCGGGGTCGGTCTGGGCGTCCGCATGCTCCATCAGAAAGCGTTCGGCGACCTCGTGCGCGGTCGCGGCGTTGAGCACCTTGTCCATCCAGGCGTCGCGCTTTTCGGTGTAGCGGTCGAGCGCAGCCTTCAGCAGGCCTTCCTTGCTGCCGAAGGCGGCATAGAGGCTCGGGGGATTGATGCTCATCGCCTCGGTGAGCTGCGCGATGGTCGCGCCCTCGTATCCGTGGCGCCAGAATACGTCCATGGCCCGGTCCAAAGCGGCGTCCGCGTCGAAGGCGCGGGGGCGTCCCATTCCCATTTCTCGTCACTCCGTAAGCCGGGTGCCGTTTCTGTGACGGATTGTCCCTGGCTTATCCTCTTGTTGCACGTAATGTTTTTCCGCGACTTCCCATTTCCCCGTGAATGAGATAATTAATTCGTAGTGCCCGATACATAAGTATCTTGCGAACCGGCGTCCAGCTCCACATTTGTAGCGAACACTACAGATA
>NZ_JASGSR010000060.1:0-48609 GCF_040446015.1 Bradyrhizobium sp. INPA03-11B | reverse complement strand
GCTTGGCGACACCGTAGGGCGAACGCGGATAGAACGGCGTGGTCTCCTTCTGCGGCACCTCCTGCACCAGCCCGTACAGCTCCGAGGTCGAGGCCTGGTAGAACCGGGTCTCCTTTTCCATGCCGAGAATGCGGATCGCCTCCAGCAGCCGCAGCACGCCGATGGCGTCGGCGTTGGCGGTGTATTCCGGGCTCTCGAAGCTGACCTGGACGTGGCTCTGGGCGGCCAGATTGTAGATCTCGGTCGGCCGGATCTGCTGCATCAGCCGGATCAGATTGGTCGAATCGGTCATGTCGCCGTAGTGCATCAGGAACGGCACGTTGCCGGCGTGCGGATCCTGGTAGAGATGGTCGACGCGCGCGGTGTTGAACGAGGATGAGCGGCGCTTGATCCCGTGCACGGTATAGCCGAGGCCGAGCAGATACTCGGCGAGATACGCGCCGTCCTGCCCGGTGACGCCGGTGATCAGCGCAACGCGCCGCTTTGAGTCCTGAGCCGTCGAATCCTTAACTGCCATGTCATCTCCAGAGAGCGCGAAAGCCGCGCGGTCCCGACGAGGCCGGTCTGTAGCATCCGGCCTGCTCCAAGTCTAATGGCTTAATCGTTTGAAAGAACAGGACTTTAGAGCGTCCGAAATTGGCAAATGCAGCCCCGAGGCCGGTCATTCCCCGTAGTGGCGCAGCCGGTCGAGCTCGATGATCGTGACCCCGCCATATTCGAGCCGCAGCAGCCCCTCGCGCTCGAGCCGCTTCAGGCACTGGTTGGCGTTCTGCCGGGAGATTCCCGACAGTGCCCCGATCTCCTCCTGGGTGATTTCAAGGTGCAGGGTGAGCTCAGGGTAAAGAATCGGATTGAACAGCGAGGCGATCGAGCGCGCCAGCCGTGCGGTCGCATCCAGCGTGCGGCCATATTCGAGCAGCGCGATGAACTGACCGAGCCGCTCGTTGAGCTGTCCAACCAGGAAGCGGTTGAAGCCGACGCTGTTCTCGAACAGCCAGACGAAGGTCCGGCGATCCATCATCGCGAGGCGCGTATCGCGCAGCGCGACCACGTCGTAGCGCCGCAGCTCGTTCTTGAGCACGGTGCCCTCTCCGAACCACGCGCCCGCCGTGAGGCCCGCGAAGCTCGCGGCCTTGCCGCCGCGCGAGACGATGCCCATGCGGGCCAGCCCGGTGACGATGCCGGTCCAGTACTGGAAATTGTCGCCGCGCATGAAGATGAATTCGTTGGCGCGGTAGGACTTCTCGGAAATGCCGGCGCGCGCGATCTCGATTTCTTGCTCGGTCAGCTCGCGCGACCAGGCCGCGATGCGCTTCAGGTAATCAGCAGCAATCATTCTAGCGACGGCATCCCACCCAAGATATTGCACCGCAGCAACGCCGTGCGCGAAGCCAGGTGACCCGAGGCCTGGAATGCCAGCGAAAATTCCTGACCAAATGTCGGGCACATGACAATTCAACCTATCGCTTTCTCGTATTCAGAGCCACCTCGCGTAACGCCGCGCGCAGCGCTTCGATGGATCGCTGAAGGCGGACGACGCGGGACACGGGCTTGCAAGCGGGGTGCGGCGTTACCGCGCATGACGCAGGCGATCGGGACGAGCAATTGCTCCCGGACGCCCGGCATCATTAGTCGGATGGTTTCCTTCGGCGCCCCATGTAAGATCGAACCGAGATCGAAGCGAAAGATAAAGAGCGCGCCAAAGCGCCCGTATCTGGAGGGAACAGGGTGGCTAACAGTCTCGAGGTGCGCGGAGTCTCATTGCGCTTTGGCGGCGTCCGCGCGCTGACCGAAGTGAGCTTCGGCGTCAACGAAGGCGAGCTGTTCTCGATCATCGGCCCGAACGGCGCCGGCAAGACCTCGATCGTCAACTGCATCTCCGGCCGCTACCGGCCGACCGAAGGCCAGCTGTTCTATCGCGGCCAGGACATCACCGGCCTCACCCCGAACGCGCGGCCCCGCCTCGGCATCGGCCGGACCTTCCAGAATCTGGCGCTGTTCCACCACATGAGCGTGCTCGACAATATCATGGTCGGCCGCCATCACCTCCTGAAGAACAACTTCATCACGGGCTCGCTGTACTGGCTGACCGGCGCGCGCCGCGAGGAGCTGGAGCACCGCCGCAAGGTCGAGGAGATCATCGACTTCCTCGATCTGCAGTCGGTGCGCAAGGCAACCGCCGGCACCCTGCCCTATGGCCTGCGCAAGCGGGTCGAGCTCGCCCGCGCGATGGCGCTCGAGCCGCAGCTGATCCTGCTCGACGAGCCGATGGCCGGCATGAACTTCGAAGAGAAGGAAGACATGGCGCGCTACATCGTCGACCTCAACGAAGAGTTCGGCATGACGGTGATGATGATCGAGCACGACATGGGCGTCGTGATGGACATCTCCCACCGCGTCATGGTGCTCGATTTCGGCCGCAAGATCGCCGAGGGCGATCCGGCAACCGTGCTCGCCGATCCCCACGTCAAGCGCGCCTATCTCGGCGAAGAGGACGACGTGCTGGTCGACCCCGACGACAAGCCGGCAGTGCGGGAGAGTGCGGCATGATGGACTATGCCGGTCGCGTCGCGCAGGCCGACACCTTCCCCAAGATGCTGCGCCTCAACGCCAGGGAGCACGGCAAGGAGATCGCGCTGCGCGAGAAGGATTTCGGGCTATGGCGCGAATTCACCTGGAACGACTATCAGACCCGCACCCATGATTTCGCGCTCGGAATGGTCGAGCTCGGCCTCGGACGCGGCGACGTGATCGGCATCATCGGCGACAACCGGCCGGACTGGGTCGCGGCCGAAATCGCGGCCCACGCGATCGGCGCGATGAGCCTCGGCCTTTACCGCGACGTGCTGGACGAGGAAGCCGCCTATCTCCTGACGTATGGCGAGGCCAAGCTGGTCTTCGCCGAAGACGAGGAACAGGTCGACAAACTGCTCGGCCTTGCCGACCGGGTGCCCAATCTCAAGCACATCGTCTATTCCGATCCGCGCGGCATGCGCAAATATGACGATCCGCGATTGATGGAGGCGAGCAAGCTCGTCGCATTGGGCCGCGATCGCGCGGCGCGCGAGCCCACCCTCTACGACCGGTTGGTCGACCAAACCAAGGGCGACGACGTCGCGATCCTCTGCACGACCTCGGGTACGACAGCCAACCCGAAGCTCGCGATGCTCTCGGCCGGGCGCGTGCTGCGGCACTGCGCGACCTATCTCGCTTTTGATCCAAAGGGGCCCGACGACGAATACGTCTCGGTGCTGCCGCTGCCCTGGATCATGGAACAGATCTACGCGCTGGGCAAAGCGCTGCTCTCCCGGATGAAGGTCAACTTCGTCGAAGAGCCCGACACCATGATGCACGATTTCCGCGAGATCGCGCCGACCTTCGTGCTGTTCGCGCCGCGGGTCTGGGAATCGATCGCGGCCGACGTCCGCGCCGGCGTGATGGACGCCTCGCCGTTCAAGCAGCGGCTCTACGATCTCGGCATGAAGACCGGGCTTGCGGCGCTCGCCGAGGGCAAGCGCTCCGTCTTCGCCGACCAGATCCTGTTCCGCGCGCTGCGCGACCGGCTCGGCTTCACCCGGCTGCGCTCGGCGGCGACCGGAGGCGCGGCGCTTGGGCCGGATACGTTCAAGTTCTTCCAGGTGATGGGCGTGCCGCTGCGCACGCTGTATGGCCAGACCGAGCTGCTCGGCGCCTACACGCTGCATCCCGAAGGCAAGGTCGATCCGGACACGACAGGCGTGCCGATGGCCGACAATATCGAGATCCGCATCGACAATGCCGACGTCAACGGCGTCGGCGAGATCGTGGTGCGGCATCCGAACATGTTCCACGGCTATTACAAGAATCCTGAAGCGTCCGTTGTCGACATCAAGGACGGCTGGATGCATTCGGGCGACGCCGGCTACTACAACGACAACCGGCAGCTCGTGGTGATCGACCGGATCAAGGACCTCGCCGAGACCTCGCGCGGCGAACGCTTCTCGCCGCAATATATCGAGAACAAGCTGAAGTTCTCGCCCTATGTCGCGGAAGCTGTCGTGCTCGGCGCCGGCCGCGACGCCCTCGCCGCGATGATCTGCATCCGCTACTCGATCATCTCGAAATGGGCGGAGAAGAACCGGATCTCGTTCACGACCTACACCGACCTGTCCTCGCGGCCCGAGGTCTATGAGCTGTTGAAGAAAGAGGTCGAGACCGTCAACGCCACCCTGCCGCCGGCGCAGCGCATCTCGCGCTTCCTGCTGCTGTACAAGGAGCTCGATGCCGACGACGGCGAGCTGACGCGGACCCGGAAGGTCCGCCGCGGCGTGATCAACGAGAAATACGCAGATATCATCGAGGCGATCTACCGCGGCAAGGCCAGCATCCCGGTCGACACCGTGATCCGCTTCCAGGACGGCACCACGCAGCGCGTCCGCACCACGCTCGAAGTCGTCGATCTCGGCCGCGCCGCGACCGCGGAGGCCGCGGAATGATGGCGTTGCGAAAACAGAGCGCGGTGCCAATGAATGCGCCCTCTCCCCTTGTGGGAGAGGGCTACACCGCCAGTCGACAGGAACTCGCTTGGGTGAGGGGTTCCCTCCCCACGATCCCGATGCGGAGACAACCCCTCACCCGGCTTCGCTTCGCGAAGCCACCCTCTCCCACAGGGGGAGAGGGTGCTGGCGCCGCCGTTCGGAGCGACCACACCCCATGAACACTCAATTCCTGATCCAGCTGATCGTCAACGGCCTCGTGGTCGGCACGCTCTATGGCGTGGTCGCGATGTCGTTCGTGCTGATCTACAAGGCGACGCAGGTCGTCAACTTCGCGCAGGGCGAACTGCTGCTGGTCGGCGCCTGGGTGTGCTGGGCGCTGCTGACGAAGTACCAGGTGCCGTTCTGGATCGGCATGCCGATCACGCTGGTGTTCATGTTCATCTTCGGCATCGCGATCCAGGTCGTGATCCTGCGGCCGATGATCGGCGAGCCGATCATCTCGGTGATCATGGTGACGATCGGCCTCTCGACCGTATTCCAGGCGGCACTGAAGTGGATCTTCGGCGTCAACCCGCAGCCGTTCCCGCGCGTATTCCAGAGCCAGGCGGTCAGCCTGTTCGGGCTGCAGATCCAGACCGTCTATGTCATGAGCCTCGTGGTCTCACTCGCCATGATGGTCGGCATGGCCTGGTTCTTCCGCGCCTCCAAATATGGCCTGGCGATGCGGGCCACCGCCTTCAACCAGCAGGTCGCGCAATCGCTCGGCATCTCCGTGAAGAGCGTGTTCGCGATGGCTTGGGCGATCTCGGCCACCGTCTCGGCGGTCGCTGGCGTCGTGGTCGCCGTGGTCAACGGCGTGTCGTCCGGCCTCTCCGCCTACGGCATCAAGGTGTTCCCGGCAGCGATCCTCGGCGGGCTCGACTCGGTCGGCGGCGCCGTGCTCGGCGGCATCATCATCGGGCTGCTCGAGAACGTCGCCCAGTATGTCGACAGCGAGTATCTGCACTGGGGCAATCTGTACGAAATCGCGCCGTTCTACGTCCTGATCATCATCCTGATGATCAAGCCGTACGGCCTGTTCGGCACCAAGGACATTGAGCGGGTCTGATCAATGGCAACGAGCACCCTCATCCCGTCAGGCGATTTCCGCACCAGCTACGCGTCCGACACCACGATCTTCCCGACCGCGACCAGCCGCAATTTCGCGATTCTCGGCATCGCTCTCGCCTGCTTCGCGCCGACGCTGCTGTCGAACTACCTGCTCTCGATCGCGATCCAGATCGGCATCTTCGCGATCGCAGCGCTCGGCCTCAACGTCCTGGTGGGCTTCACCGGCCAGATTTCGATCGGCCACGCCGCGTTCTTCCTGTTCGGCGCCTTCACCTCGGCCTACATCTCCAACAACGCGCCGATCCCGGTGTTCTTCGCGATTCCCCTCGCCGGCGTGATCACGGCGCTGGTCGGCCTGATCTTCGGCGTGCCGGCGGCGCGGCTGAAGGGGCTCTACCTCGTCATCGCGACGCTCGCCGCGCAGTACATCCTGCTCGACTTCTTCTCGCGCGCCGAATGGTTCTCGGGCGGCTCGGTGCCGGCCAGCGCCAATCCGTTCTCGATCTTCGGCTACACCCTGCGCGGCGACCGGCAGTATTTCTACGTCGTGCTCGCCTACATGGTGGTCAGCTACCTGCTCGTCACCAATCTGATGCGCACCCGTGACGGCCGCGCGCTGGTCGCGATCCGCGACCACTATCTCTCCGCCGAGATCATGGGCATCAACCTCACCAAGTACCGGACGCTGTCGTTCGGGCTCGCCGCCTTCTTTGCCGGCATCGCCGGCGCGCTCTATGCGCATTATCAGCTCGTCGTCTCCCAGGAAGGCTTTGGCATCGAGCGCTCGGTGCTGTTCCTTGCCATGGTCATCATCGGCGGGACCGGCTCGGTGATGGGCACGCTGATGGGCACCGCCTTCGTCGTGCTGCTGCCGGAATCGATGGAATGGCTGAGCGCCTGGCTGAAGGGCGGCGCCATCGACAAGGCGCTGCAGCTCAACAACAACATCACCTTCCTGCGCGAGATCGCGATCGGCCTGATCATCATCGGCTTTTTGATGTTCGAGCCGGACGGGCTCGCGCACCGCTGGCGGCAGATCAAGGCCTATTGGAAGCTTTATCCGTTCTCGCACTGACGCATCGAGCAACACAAATTCGGTTCAACGAATAAGCAGGAGGAAACAACAATGACGATTAGATCCCTTTTGAGCTCGGTCTCCCTCGCGCTGCTGATCAGCAGCGCCGCCGCTGCCGCGCAGGCCCAGATCGCCATCGGCCATCTGCAGGACCTCTCGGGCGGCACCTCCGACGTCGGCACGCCCTATGGTCAGGGCGTCGCCGATACCTTCGCCTGGGTCAACAAGAACGGCGGCGTCGGCGGCAAGCAGCTCAGCGTCGACAGCAACGACTACGGCTACCAGGTGCCGCGCGCGATCGCGCTGTACAAGAAGTGGTCGGCGCCCGACGGCAAGGTCGCGGCGATCATGGGCTGGGGCACGGCGGACACCGAGGCCCTCACCGGCTTCTTGGCGCAGGACAAGATCCCCGACATCTCCGGCTCCTATGCCGCCGCGCTGACTGATCCGGAAGGCACCAGCGGCAAGGCCAAGCCCGCGCCGTATAATTTCTTCTATGGCCCGAGCTATTCGGATGCGATGCGCGCGATGCTGACGTGGGCCGCCGAGGACTGGAAGGCCAAGGGCAAGCCCGGCAAGCCGAAGTTCGTCCATATGGGCGCCAACCACCCCTACCCGAACGCACCGAAGGCCGCCGGCGAGGCGCTCGCGACCGAGCTCGGCTTCGAGGTGCTGCCGCCGCTCGTCTTCGCGCTCACTCCTGGCGACTACTCGGCGCAGTGCCTGAGCCTGAAGAGCTCCGGCGCCAACTACGCCTATCTCGGCAACACGGCGGCCTCGAACATCTCGGTGCTGAAGGCCTGCAAGACCGCCGGCGTCGAAGTCCAGTTCCTCGGCAATGTCTGGGGCATGGATGAGAATGCGGCCAAGACCGCCGGCGATGCCGCCGACGGCGTGATCTTTCCGCTGCGCACCGCGGTCAGCTGGGGCGGTAACGCGCCCGGCATGAAGACCGTGATGGAGATTTCCAAGATGTCCGACCCGTCGGGCAAGGTCTACCGTCCGGTGCACTACATCGCCGCAGTCTGCAGCGCGCTCTATCTGAAGGAAGCGCTCGACTGGGCCGCCAAGAACGGCGGCGCCACCGGCGAGAGCGTCGCCAAGGGCTTCTACCAGAAGAAGGACTGGGTGCCGGCAGGCATGGAGGGCGTCTGCAATCCCTCGACCTGGACCGAGAAGGATCACCGCCCGACGACGAAGGTCGACCTCTATCGCTCAAGAATCTCCGGCGCGACCGATGGCGACATCAACGACCTGATGAGCAAGGGCACGATTAAGCTCGAGAAGGTGAAGACCGTCGAACTGCCGCGCAAGCCGGAATGGTTCGGCTGGTGAGGTCGTGAGGCGGCCTCCTGCGCCGCCCTAACAACAATCGTCATCCCCCGCGAAAGCGGGGGATCCAGTACGCCGCGCTCTCACGATTTCTCGCTGGCGCCTCTGGAAATACTGGGTCACCCGCTCGAGTGCGCAGTCGCGCACGAAACGCGGGTGACGACAGTGGAGAATAGTCGAGATGAACGAAACCCTCGAAGCCACCCGCCCGGTGCCGACGGCCGTCCCGCCGCCGCCGCTGCTCAGCGTCAGCAACATCGAGGTCGTCTATGACGACGTCATCCTGGTGCTGCGCGGCCTTAGCCTCGAGGTGCCGAAGGGCGCGATCGTGGCGCTGCTCGGCGCCAACGGCGCCGGCAAGTCGACGACGCTGAAGGCGATCTCCGGCCTGCTCAAGACCGAGGACGGCGAAGTCACCCGCGGCGAGATCCTGTTCGAGGGCCAGCGCATCAACGGCATCGATCCGGACAAGATCGTTCGCCGCGGCATCTTCCAGGTGATGGAGGGCCGCCGCATCGTCGCCGACATGACCTCGCTGGAGAATCTGCGGCTCGGCGCCTTCACCCGGCGCGACGGCGAGGTCTCTGACGACATCGACATGGTGTACAAGTACTTCCCGCGCCTGAAGGAGCGCACCGGCCTTGCCGGCTATCTCTCCGGCGGCGAGCAGCAGATGCTGGCGATCGGCCGCGCGCTGATGGCGCGCCCGAAGATGATCCTGATGGATGAGCCGTCGATGGGGCTGTCGCCGCTGCTCGTCAAGGAAGTGTTCGCGATCATCAAGGAGATCAACCGCGATCTCGGCGTCACGATCCTGCTGGTCGAGCAGAATGCGCGCGCGGCGCTCTCGGTCGCGAGTCACGGCTACATCATGGAACAGGGCAAGGTGGTGCTCGACGGCTCCGCAGACGAGCTGCGCGACAACGAGGACGTCAAGGAATTCTACCTCGGCGGCGCTGGCGACCAGCGCAAGAGCTTCAAGAACTTGAAGAGCTTCAAGCGGCGCAAGCGCTGGCTCTGAGGATATCGAGCGTTTTCGAGCGGAGTTGCGTGTGCAGAAAGCGCGTCAGACCAGGAAGGCGGCCCTAGCTGAGCACCTGCTCCGCTTCGGTGACCGCGCAGAGCACGTGGTAGAACGACGACGCCGGGATCGTGTCGATCAGCGACTTGCCGTCGCCGTCGAACTGGTCGTACCAGCCGCCGGCCACGGGATGGCTGAGATAGTGCCGCTCGAGCAGCACCAGCGCCGCGCGCGCCTCGTCCGCAGCGCCGGCTTCGCCCGACTCGGCCTGCGCGATCCAGGCCTTCGCCAGCTCGCTCTGCGGCCAAAGCCGCCTGGTGGGCCGGCGGATGTTGCCCTCGGCATCGCCCTCGTCGATCAGGCAGCCGGTGGCGTCGCGATAGCGCAGCGCCGAGGCCAAGAGCTCGCCGCGCGGACGCCCCGTTGGGCAGCCGGTGATCCGCTCAAAACCCTTCAGCAGCCAGACCCATTCCGCGAGGTGTCCCGGCTCGACGCTGACCGGCGGGATCCGCGACCAGTCCTCCTCGAAATATTCGCTGAGCGTACGCGTCTGTTTGTCGTAGAGGTTGGCGAGGAACAGCGCGAAGAAATCGCCGGCGCGGTTCTGGAACGACAAATCATGCGTCGCGTCGAAGCACGCGATCATCGCTTCGAACAGATGCATCTGCGGGTTCTGCCGGCGCGGCATCGACGGCGGCAGGCCCTCCTGGAAGCCGCCATGCGGCGAGCGCAGCTGGGTGTCGAGGAACGCCAGCAGCGCGTCGATCTCGGCGCGAATCTGGGCGTCCTGGTCGAGACCGTAGACGGTTGCCAGCGCGAGCAGCACGAAGGCATGGCCGTAGGTGTCGCGCAGCGGATCGTGCACGCCGCCCTCCGGCGTCAGGCTGAAGACGAAGCCCGGCCGGCCATCCGGCGCCTTCGCCTTGGCCAGCAGATAATCCAGCCCCTTCAGCGCGATCGCGCGGCCTTCGGGATACCAGCCCATCTGGGCCGCCTTGGCGTAGCAATAGATCTGGCGCGCCTGCACAAGCAGGCGACGCGGGGCGGCACGATCAGGACTGCCGTCCGGATGCAGCCGGTCGATGAAGCCGCCTGCCGTGCCGTCCCACCCCGTGGTCGACCACAGCGGCAGCGCCCGGTCGATGATGCGGCGTTTCAACCTCGCGACGACATCGGCGGCCCCGTCCGCCGCAACGCTCTCTGCCTCAGCCATCGTGCTTCCTGGAACCGTCCCAATGTCAGCGCTCACCGTCTGATAGCACGGGCAGACCGGCACGCCACCTGCGCAAATCCTCTCTCAAGGACCCGCCATGACCGACCATTACGACGCCCTTGAAACGCGCGATCCGGCCGAGCGCGAGGCCGCCCTGTTCGCCCGGCTGCCGGAGGTGCTGCGCAAGGCGACGGCTGCGCCCGCCTATGCCAACCTGCTGCGGGGCATCGATCCCGCATCCATCACCAGCCGGGAGGCCTTGGCGGGGCTGCCGGTGCTGCGTAAATCGGAACTGCCGGCCCTGCACAAGGCTGCCCCGCCCTTCGGCGGCTTCGTGGCCGACAAGCCCGGCTCGTTCGCCCGGCTGTTCACCTCGCCCGGACCGATCTTCGAGCCCGAAGGCCGCCAGGCGGACCCCTGGCGCGGCGCGCGGGCGTTGTTTGCGGCGGGCTTCCGTGAGGGCGACGTGGTGCTGAACACCTTCAGCTATCACCTCACCCCCGGCGGGTTCATCTTCGATGCCTCCGCGCGGGCGCTCGGCTGCGCGGTGATTCCGGCGGGCCCCGGCAATACCGAGCAGCAATTCGAGCTGATCGAGGCCTATCGCCCGGTCGGCTATAGCGGCACGCCGGATTTCCTGAAGATCCTGCTCGACGCCGCCGCCACCGCCGGCCGCGACGTGTCCTCCATCAAGCGCGCTTTGGTCTCGGGCGCAGCCTTTCCGAAATCGTTGCAGGAGGAGATGAAATCGCGCGGCATCGAGGCCTATCAGGCTTTCGGTACGGCCGATCTCGGCCTGATCGCATTCGAAACCGCGGCGCGCGAGGGAATGACAGTCAATGAGGATCTGATCCTCGAGATCGTCAAACCCGGCACCGGCGATCCGGTTGCGCCGGGCGACGTCGGCGAGATCGTGGTGACCTCGCTCGATCCGCATCATCCCTGGATCCGCCTCGCGCTCGGCGACCTGACCGCGGCCCTGCCCGGTGCGAGCCCGTGCGGACGCACCAATATGCGCATCAAGGGCTGGATGGGCCGCGCCGACCAGACCACCAAGGTCAAGGGCATGTTCGTGCGCCCCGAGCAGGTCGCGGAAATCGGCAAACGCCATCCTGAGCTCGGACGGCTGCGCCTTGTCGTCACGCGCGTCGGCGAGGCCGATGCGATGACGCTGCGGGCCGAATGCGCCTCAGCGCCGGCTGCCCTGCTGGACGAAGTCGCGACAACACTGCGTGCCGTGACAAAGCTCGGCGGCACCGTCGAGCTCGTCGGCGCAGGCTCGCTGCCGAACGACGGCAAGGTGATTGCGGACGAGCGATGAGCCGACGCCCCCCCGCGGTGTGGTCCAGTCCGCGTTGTCGCGCGCGGCAATGTGAACTATTGAGCTAGCTCATGCCTCGTGGCGACGGGATCATCACCTCATGAGCAGCGCTTGCGGAGATCAGCCGCGAAGGCCGGCGGTTTTCTTCGATCGGGACGGCGTCCTGAACCGGGACATCGGTTACCTGTTCGAGAGCCACAGGCTGATCTGGATCGACGGCGCGCGCGAGGCGGTGAAGGCGGTCAACGACATGGGCTATTTTGCGTTTGTCGTGACCAATCAGTCAGGC
The DNA here is from genome assembly GCF_040446015.1 of Bradyrhizobium sp. INPA03-11B. Lineage (NCBI taxonomy): Bacteria > Pseudomonadati > Pseudomonadota > Alphaproteobacteria > Hyphomicrobiales > Nitrobacteraceae > Bradyrhizobium > Bradyrhizobium sp. INPA03-11B. Next base: position 36,770 of record NZ_JASGSR010000060.1, on the reverse strand, counting down.
GTCGCACGGGGCCTCTATGAGGAGGCGCACGTGCAGCAACTTCACGACTGGATCGCCGCCGAGCTCGGCAAGATCGGCGCCCATATCGACGCCTTCGAATACTGCCCGTTTCATCCTGAAGCGACGGTGGAGCGGTATCGGCAGGTCAGCCCTCGCCGCAAACCCTCGCCAGGCATGATCACCGATCTGCTGGAACGTTTTCCCGTCGATGTCGAACGAAGCTTTCTGGTCGGTGACCAGCCGACCGATCTGGAGGCCGCGCGTGCGGCGGGCCTGCAGGGCTACCTGTTCCCGGGCCCCAATCTGGAGTTGTTCCTGAAGCCCTTGCTGCAGCGAAGCTGAGCCCCGCGCGCGGCGCGAGGCCACGATCGCGATCAGAATTTCCGGACCAGGTCGATCACCTCGTCCTGCTGCTGGCGTGTGATCTCGGCGAAGATCGGCAACGAGAGAATCTGGCCCTGATCGCGATGGGCGTTGGGAAACTGCTCCGGCCGGTGGCCAAACCGCGCATAGGCCGGCAGGAACGGCAGCGCCGTGGGGTAGTTGATCGCGGTCTGCACGCCATTGGCGTTCAGATGCGCGGCGAGCGCGTCGCGGCGCGGATGTCGGATCGTATAGAGATGGTAGACGTGGCTGCGCGCCGGCGCGACCTCAGGCACCACGACATCCTCGATCTGGTTGAGACCGGCGTCATAGACCTCGGCCGCGGCCTGCCGGGCCTCGGTCCACGCTTCGAGATGCGGCAGCTTCGCTGAAAGGATCGCGGCCTGCATGCCGTCGAGCCGGCTGTTGACGCCCTCGATATGGTGCTGGTGCTTCACCAGCCCGCCATGGCGCGCCAGCATCGCCATCTGCTCGGCGAGCGCCTTGTCGTTGGTGACGACCGCGCCGGCATCGCCCATCGCGCCGAGATTCTTGCCGGGATAGAACGAATAGGTCGCGGCTTCGCCGAACGTGCCGACCATCCGGCCCTTGTAGCGCGCGAGATGGGCCTGGGCGCAATCCTCGATCACCCAGAGCTTGTGCTTCTGCGCGATCGCCATGATGGCGTCCATGTCCGCGGGCTGGCCGTACAGATGCACCGGGATGATGCCGACCGTGCGCGGCGTGATCGCGGCCTCGATCGCCGCCGGATCGATCGTGAACGTCGCGTCATCGGTATCGCAGAACACGACGGTGGCGCCGGAATGGGTGATCATCGCCGCAGTCGAGATCCAGGAATGCGCCGTCGTGATCACCTCGTCGCCCGGCTGTACCTTCAGCGCGCGCATGGCGAGGTAAAGCGCATCGGTGCCGTTGGCGCAGGATACGCAATGCGCGACCTCCGCGGCCGCGGCGAACTCGCGCTCGAAGGCATCGACATAGCTGCCGCGGATAAAGGCGTTGTCGCGGATCACGCCGGCGATCGCAGCATCGATCTCGCTCTTGATGGACTGGTACTGCAGTTGCAGGTCGGCAAACGGCACGGCCATCGATATTCCCCTGTTGCCCTATTGGCTCGCCAGCAACCGGCGCGCCGGATTGCCGGCATAGGTGCCAGGCGTCGTGATGTCCTTGGTCACAACAGATCCCGCGCCGATGACGACGTCGTCGGCAATCCTCACCGGCATGATCGTGGCGTTGGAGCCGATCGACACCCGGTTGCCGATCACGGTCTCGCGCCACAGTTCCCTGCGTCCGCGCGCCGGGCCGCCGGTCGCGAACGTGTCGTTGACGAACATCACGCCGTGCCCGACGAAGCAGTCCTCGCCGATGGTGACGAGCTCGCAGATGAAGGCATGCGATTGCACGCGGGTGCGCGCCCCGACGACCACGCCCTTCTGGATTTCGGTGAAAGGCCCGACGAAGCAGTCGTCACCCAGCTTGCAGCCGTAGAGATTGCAGGGCTCGACGATCTTGACGCGCTCGCCGAACGCGACATCGCGCACGCTGGCCTGATGCACTTCCGGCTGGTTCACGAAACGACACCCAGCCGGCTCAACCGCGGCGTGAAGCGCAGCGCAACTTCCTCGCCGGTCTCGATCGATTCATAGAGCGCCGAGATCAGCTCAAGGCTCTTGCGGCCCTCGAGCCCATCGACCAGCGCGGCGCGCTGGTTCTCCAGGCAGTCGACCACGTGATGATAATAGGCCTGATGGCCGAAGCCGTAGACGTTGGGCGGGTTGACCGAGAACTTCTCCACGACGTCCTTGTCCGACGGCAGCTCGTCGACAAAGCGCCAGTGCCGGATCTGGTTAACGGCGAATCCGGAGATCTCGACGGTGCCCTTTTCGCCGAGGATCGACAGCGAGCCTTCGAGATCGGTCGGGCGCGCTGCGGTGGTCGCCTCGATGATCCCGAGCGCGCCGTTGCGGAACTTCAGCGTCGCGACAGCGGTGTCCTCGGTTTCGATCTTGGCCAGCGCCGTCGTCGCGCGCGCGTGCACGCTCACCACGTCGCCGAAGAACCACTCGAGCATATCGACATGGTGGCTCGCCTGATTGGTCAGCACACCGCCGTCATAGGCCCAGGTGCCGCGCCAATCGTCCTGATCATAATAGGCCTGATCGCGACACCAACGCACCCGCACCGTCCCCAGGATGAGCTTGCCGAAGCGACCGGCATCGAGCGCCTCGCGCGCCTTGACCACCGGCACATTGAAGCGGTTCTGCTTGACGATGAACATCTTCACGCCGGCCTGATCGCACGCACGGATCATGTCGTCGGCGTCCTGCAGCCGCAGCGCCATCGGCTTCTCGACCACGATGTGCTTGCCGGCTTTGGCACAGGCGATCACATGCGCGGGATGCAGCCCACTCGGCGTCAACACGGCAACCGCGTCGATATCCTTGCGCGCCAGGAATTCGTCCATGTCGTAATGCGCCGGAACGCCAAACTTTCCCGCAACCGCATCCGCCCGCGCGCGGATCGGATCGCAGACCGCGACCAGGCTTGCTCCCTCGATGTGATTGCCACCCAGAAGGTCGGAATGACGCTTGGCGATACGCCCGCATCCGAGCAGGCCAAATCTGATCATGCAACAGGCCCTGTCTTGTCTCGCGGCCGACCTTTGCAGCCAGCCGAAAAGTCGAGGGAACAGCGGCCTTGCGAGCCGCACGATAAGGTCCATTTCCCAGAAAACTCGGGTTAACGCAAGGCCATGCGCCAAAGAGGTAGCAAAGCCTACCAAGTCCCACCCCGTCCGAACTGTAGGCGGCATTTACGTTATGCGGCAGGAATCTTAGAATGAGGCCCAAGGATATCTCGGCATCATCTTGTCGTTCCGCCCGGGCCGTGCCATGTCGCTGCTGAGTACGATGACCATCAATGAAACATTCCAGACACACAGCCCGACACGGCGGCAAATGCAAATGAACGATCGCGCTGTTCAGCTGGTGCCCGGTTTCGGGTGGCCCCAGGCCAGACTTGCCGTGCTCGCCTATGCGTGCGTCATGGTTTGTGCCGCTTCGTTGTATTTCGTCACGGTCGTCAATTCGTTCCCGGGCGTCATCAGTTCCGACCAGTCGCGCTTGCCAGCTGCAATCCTGAATGTCGCGGCGTTCAGCCCGGTCGTACTCTTGTTCGCGATCGGACGCCTCAGCTTTGGCTATCTGGTCGGCCTTTACTTCTACATCATGGTCCTGGGATATCTCTGGCTGATAGAGTTTTCGCTGCTTGACTACGATCATCGCCTGGCGCTGGCCTCGATCGTGCTTTCGGCATTGGCATTCCTCGCACCCGCGCTGTTCATCACCGCGCCGGTGCGGCAGGCCGTCGTGTTACCAGCACGCGCCTTCCACATGATGCCTTCCGTCATCCTGATTGCCTCGGCGACAATCATCGGCATCGGCTCCCTCTACAATCTCAAGCTAGTCGACCTCAACGAGATGTACAAATATCGCGCGGAGGTGGCGCTGCCTGCCTACCTGCGATACGCGGTCTGGATCTTCTCCAGCGCGTTGTTGCCGTTCGCCTTCGCCTGTTTCGTCGTCAGCAAACGATTTTTGCAGGCAGGCGTCGCGCTACTTCTGATGCTGCTTTTCTATCCAATCATTCTGACCAAGACGACGCTGTTCGCTCCGGCCTGGCTGCTGTTTCTCGCGCTCATCAGCAAGCTGGTCGAGGCCCGGAAAGCAACGATCCTCTCGTTCTTCCTGCCTGTGCTCATTGGCGTCACCTGCGCGCTGCTGTACAATGCCGGTTTGATTCCACTCAAGCCTGGAATGGTGTATTTCGGCATCGTCAACAACAGGATGATTGCAATCCCGTCGCTTGCGCTCGAAGTTTACAACAACTACTTCTCGGGTCATCCGCTGACCCATTTCTGTCAGATCAACATCGTGAAGTTGGTGGCTGCATGCCCCTATGACGAACCCATTTGGGCCGTCATGGCAAAAGCCTATGAGCTCGGTGCCTTCAATGCTTCATTGTTCGCGACCGAAGGGATCGCATCGGTCGGTCACGTGTTCGCACCGGTGTCTGCGTTGATTTGCGGCCTGATAATCGCTCTTGGCAATCGCCTGTCCTCCGGACTGCCGCCGCGATTCGTGCTGCTATCGACCGGGATACTGCCCCAAGTCCTGCTCAACGTACCGCTCTCGACGGCGTTACTGACGAATGGCGTCGGGCTGCTGTTCCTGCTCTGGTATGTCGCGCCGCGGTCCGCCTTCGACCAAGTCGCAGCACCGACGGCCGCACCAGCCGAACGCTGACAGCGTCAGCCAAAGCGATCGGATGAAATGTCGTCCCGCTCCAACCGATCGCTTAAACACGATCTTTTCAGAGACCGCTCTGCACTTTTCCGGATCTTGCTACAGATCAGCGCCTTCAGAAGGTTGTTCCCGGTCTTGATTGAAAATCCGAACGACTAATTTAGAGCTCAGCGTTCCAGCAACATGGGTCACTCAGCCGGGCGGACGGAACTCAACAAGCGCGTGACATTGTAGGCTGCGTTACCAGTCCCATATTCCTCTATCTCGCGCCGATCCGCCCGCGTCGATTGCATCCAGAGACGATTCCAGCCGTGTGTGATCGTCTCCGTCCACTCGGTCTCGTCTCGCAGAGTGGTACACGGCACACGATGGAAATAGGCCTCTTTCTGCACGCCTCCTGAGTCCGTGTAGACTTCGGCTGCGTTACGCAGAAGCTTGGCCATCTCGAAGTAACCGACCGGATCGATGATCCTCAAGCCGTCGAGAGCAACTCCCATGCGCGAAGCGGCCTGACGGGTGCGCGGGTGCAGCGGCAGGACAACAGGGCACTTTTGCGACTGATCTTGCAGAAACCGCACGACGGCCAGAAGCTGCTCCCGGTCGCCGGTGTTTTCAGCCCGATGGATCGTAGCAAGTGCGTATTGCTTCGGGAGGAGCCCAAGGTCGGTTAGTATGGTCGAGCTTTGCTCTGCCTTGTCCGTCACGAACAAGGTGGCATCGTACATCACGTCGCCGACATGATGCACGCCCTTGGTCACTCCTTCGGCAGCTAGATTGGCAACAGCCACCGTCGTCGGACAGAAATTCAATGTGGCGAGATGATCAGTGACAACCCGATTGATTTCCTCGGGCATGCGGCGATTGAATGAACGTAGTCCCGCTTCAACGTGCGCGACCGGAATATGCAACTTCGATGCGGCGAGCGAGCCGGCCAATGTCGAGTTGGTATCGCCGTAGACGACAACCCAATCGGGCCTCTCCGCGATCAGGATTGGCTCGATCGCGATCAGCATACGTCCTGTCATGTCGGCGTGGCCGCCGCCATGGATATCGAGATGATGCTGCGGTTTTGAAATATCCAGCTCTTCGAAGAAGACGTCCGACATGTTCGGATCGAAATGCTGACCGGTATGCACCATCACTTCCGTGAGCCCGTCGGTTTCACGGATCGCACGACTGACAGCCGCTGCCTTGATGAATTGCGGACGAGCGCCGACAACCGTGAGAACCTTCAGCATTCAGGAATACCTCGCGACATCAGGCACCTGCGCAAGGTGATGTCGCATACAGCCGATGATGCGCTCGCGATTTGCGCGCGTCCAATCGATGGTCTTTCGAAGACCGTCCTCGTGAGTCACGGTCGCAACGAAGCCGAGCTTCTCGCGGGCCTTCGCCGGATCGCCGAAGCGCTGTCCGGACCTGTCCCAATCCCGCGCCGGCGTCAGCGCGATTGGCGTCGCATTGCCAACGATAGAATTCACACGAGTTGCAAGTTCAAGAATGCTGGTTTCGACACCTGAAGCGAGGTTGTAGATCTCACCCGGCTCTCCCGAAAGCGCGGACGCCATCAGTCCTCGCGCCATGTCTTCCACATAGATGAAATCACGAGATGCGATCCCGCCGTTCTCAACCGGCAAGGCTTCGCCGTGCAGCGCTCTCCATATGAAGGTCGGCGTCACGTTTCGCCACACGGTATGCACCGTTCCACGCCAACGGCCAGCCCCGAGAATCTCGCCGGGACCATAGACGTTCTGAAAGCGCGCCTTCACGAACGGCAGTTTGTATCTCGCAAAGTAATAGTTACCGTACATTTCGCCGATCAACTTCGAAATCGAGTACGGACTGTCGTGGAACAGGGAAACCGGCGCGTCCTCCCTGGTAGCTTCGGCTCCATCGAAGGTCTTTTCGGCCACTGCGCAGCCTGCAGCGGCGTACACAACCTTCCGTAACGAGCTAACGCTCTTCAGTCTTTCAAAGAGCTTCAGGGTTGTGAGCGTATTGTTCTCGTGATCCGCCAGCGGATCGGCGATCGACGACTGATTGCCGTGATAGCAGGCCAGATGAAAGACGTAGTCGAGATTGCCGGGCAGCGCCGCAAGAACCGCGTCATCGGTGATCGAGTTCCGAATGAACTCGACCCGTGGATCGTCTGGTACATTTGAACTGTCAGCCGACAGCAGGTTGTCGACTATGACGACGCGAGCCGGCGCCTGCTCCAGCAGTTGCTTGACGAGGTTCGATCCGACGAACCCGGCCCCGCCAACGACGAGGACGGTGGCCCCACTGAAAGAATTCATCTTCACCCCTTAGGTGCAGCCAGATGACTGTAGACGTCCGTCACTCCGTGGGCGTCGTACCACGAGAGCTGCCGCCGAATTGTCTCTTGAAACGAAACCCGCGCTTTCCAGCCGAGGATCTCTTGCGTCCTGGAAGGATCCGGCACGACGGACGGGACATCGTCGTCTCCGACAGGCACCACCTTGACATCCGGATCGGGCGGCAACTGAAGATGCGATCGGACCAGATCGTATACTTCCTTGATGGAATGTCCCGTCCCGCTGGATACGTTGAAGATGCCGGTCGGCACGCCCTCGTCCATCGCAATGTCCACCGCCGCCGCGAAATCGGACATATCGAGGAAATCCCGGTATGCCGCCGTGCAGAAGCATGCCTGTCCTGCCTTCAGTCGCTTGTAGAAGGTCGGGATCGGACCGATTGCAAGCCGCGGACCAGCGACGTTCGCAAGGCGCAGGGAAACAAAAGGCAGGCCGCTCGCGGCCAGATATTGCTCGCCGGCGACCTTTGAGATGCCATAGCTCGTGAACGGTCGCAGCGGATGCTCGACGGGAATAGGCGTGCACTCGGGACGCCCGTAGCACAAGACGGTCTGGAAATTGATGACCCGGCAAATCCCCGCTGCCCGCGCGAATTCAATGAGATTCGCGGCACCATCGACATTCGTCGCAATATCTTCGCGGTAGTTTGCCGGATCCTTGTAGGAGGCGGCGGAATGCACCAGGTGAGTTGGAGCAAATTCAGCAAAAGCCTTCGCCACCAGATCACGATCGGCAATCGAACCTTCGACGAGACTTAGGCCGGGAAGTGCGGGCACGACCTCGCGCTTGCCGGTCGCGAAATTGTCGATGACGAGAATTTCGTGCCCCTGCGGCAGCCAGTGCTCGATCAGATTCGAGCCGAGGCACCCTGCCCCGCCAGTGATAATGATGCGCATCGAGCCAGGTCCGATCAGGTGCGGATTTCCGCACGCGCTTCCTTCAGATGGGTGTAGCCTCCGACCACGCCCTCTCTCTGCCAACGCTCAACCGACAGACGAGCGATCTCATCGAGTGAAGTGAACTCGACGGCGCCGAAGTCCTTGAACGTGCGTTCGGGGTCGAGAAGGATGGAGGCAGCATCATCCGGACCAAGCGGCTTAACTTCCGGCTCCGGATAGTCATTGATCTTCATTGCCCGCACGACTGCGTCGTAGAGTTCCTTGATCGCGACATCTTTGCCGGAAGAAAAATGATAGGTGCCGTGACCGACGCCATCGGCGGCTCTGACAACGACCTTCGCGAGGTCGCCCGCGTAACAAAAGTCCCGGCGGGCCGGTGTAACGAAGCACTTCTGCCCCTTCGCCAACCGACCGTAGAAGATCGGCAGCGGACCGGATACGTTTCGTGGCCCGATTACATTGGCGAGCCTGAAAGTGACCCAATCGACGCCGGAAAATTGCACGTAGTTCTCACCGGCCGTCTTCGAGATTGCATAGCTCGAATTGACGGGGTTGATCGGATGATCAAGCGGAATGGGAGACTGCAACGGCTTGGTGCCATAGCAGAGCGCCGTCTGGAAGTAGATGAGGCGAGATACGCCGAAGGTCTTGCAGGCCTTCGCGACGTTTGCAGTGCCGACGGCGTTCACCAGTGCATCGGTGCCCCAATCGTCCGGGTCCTTGTAGGACGCCGCGGTATGGACGACGATCTCGGGCCGAAAATCCGAGAACAGTCGATTGATCACGTCGGCGTTGGCGATCGTGTCTTCGACCAGGGTCAGGTTTTCATGTTTGGTCAAGTTGTCGGCCCGGCCAGTCGTATAGTTGTCGATCGCAACCACCTCGTCGCCACGCGACAAGAACATATCGATGACGGTTGATCCGACCTGTCCGGCGCCGCCGGTGACAAAGATTTTCATCCGATTACCCAGATTTGAGAAACTGCGATCAAGTTCTGTTGTTAAATCCGGTAGTAGTTCCGGTACCATTTGACGAAGCGCGCGACACCTTCCTCGATTGGTGTCGCCGGGCGGAAGCCGATATCCTTCTCAAGGTCCTCGACATCCGCGTATGTCGCCTCGACATCGCCAGGCTGCATCGGCAGCATCTCCCTCACCGCCACCCTACCCAACTCCTTCTCGAGGAGCGAGATGACATATGTCAGTTCCTCGGGCTTGTTGTTCCCGATATTGTAGATCTTCCACGGGGCGCGGCTGGCCGCTCGGTCCGGCTTGTCGCTGTTCCAATCCTGGCGGCCCTGCGGCACGCGATCAATGAGACGAACGACGCCCTGGCTGACGTCGTCGACATAAGTAAAGTCCCGACGCATTCGACCGCAATTGAAGAGCTTGATTGGCTCTCCGGCCAGAATGGATCTGGCAAAGATGAACATCGCCATATCGGGCCGGCCCCAAGGACCATAGACCGTGAAGAAGCGCAGCCCTGTCGTGGGAAGGCCGTACAGATGACTGTACGAGTGCGCCATCAGCTCGTTTGCTCGCTTGGACGCCGCGTAGAGACTGATCGGATGATCGACGCCATCGTGTGTCGAGAATGGGAGCTTGGTATTCGCCCCGTAGACTGACGACGACGACGCGTAGACCAAGTTTTGACATCCGTTGTGTCTGCAACCCTCCAGGACGTTAATGAAGCCCTGCATGTTCGCATCGACATACGCATACGGATCTTGGATCGAGTATCGGACGCCGGCTTGCGCAGCCAGATGAATCACCTTGGCAAAGCCATACCGCTCAAACAGCGCTTTGGTTTCCGCGCGATGAGCAAGATCGAGCTTTTCAAAGCTAAAACCGGAACTGGCTTTGAGCAGATCCAGGCGCGCCAGCTTGAGGCTGGGATCATAGTAGTCGTTGATGTTGTCAACGCCAACCACGTCATGGCCTTCCGACAGAAGGTGCTGACTGACGTGGAATCCGATGAAGCCGGCTGCCCCGGTGACAAGAACTGGCTTGCTGGCCATGCTCACTCTCAAAGTCGCAACAGATCAATGCCGGCCGGCTTCGAGCCACGATCAAGCGTCGACTTCACGTCGTAGACCAGACCATTGCCACCGGTCAGCAACCGCTGGATCAGCGGCCACCCGCCGGCCGCGTATTCGTTGTGCGCCACCGCCAGAACGACGGCATCAGCCGGTCGCAACTCGTCTAGCGGTAGGAGCCTGACCCCATATTCTTCCGCAGCATCGCCCGCGTCTGCGAGAGGATCGTGCAACTGCACCACCAAGCCGAACGACTGCAGTTCGCGCACGATATCGACGACCCGCGAGTTACGCGTATCGGGAACGTCCTCCTTGAATGTAAGTCCAAGGACCGTGACTATGCCGCTTTGCGTCTTGCGCCGCAGCAGTCCTCTGACGCACTCTCGTGCCACCCGCTGCCCCATGCCGTCATTGATCCGCCGGCCAGCAAGAATGACCTCCGGATGATATCCGGCCTTCTCCGCGCGATAGGTCAGGTAGTATGGGTCAACACCGATGCAATGACCACCGACGAGCCCCGGCTGGAATGGCAGAAAATTCCATTTGGTCCGCGCGGCAGACAGCACGTCTGCAGTGTCGATATTGAGAGCCTGGAAGATCAGCGACAGCTCGTTCATGAAGGCGATGTTCAGGTCGCGCTGGGTGTTTTCGATCACCTTCGCTGCCTCTGCCACCTTGATCGTCGGCGCGCGATGAATGCCGGCTGTTACGACCGATCCGTAAACTTCGGCAACGACATCAAGCGTACGCTGATCTTGTGCCGAAACTACCTTGGCGATGGTTTCAAACCGGTGCTGCTTGTCACCCGGATTTATCCGTTCCGGCGAATAGCCGACCGTGAAATCCTCTCCCGCCTTGAGCCCTGACACCGCCTGGAGAACCGGAATGCATTCCTCCTCCACGGCGCCTGGATAGACCGTTGACTCATAGACGACGATATCGCCCTTCTTCAGCACACGGCCGATTGATCGCGACGCCGAGATCATCGCGCCCAGATCTGGCCGCCTCGCCTCGTCGATGGGGGTGGGCACCGTCACGATGTAGAAATCGGAGCCCGCCATTGCCTCGAGATCAGATGAAAAGACAAGCGATGCCTGACGCAAATCGTGCGCTTCGACCTCTCGCGTTCTGTCGTTACCAGCCGTGAGCTCAGCAACACGCCTTTGGTCAATATCGAACCCGACCACCGGCACGCCCGATCGTGCAAACGACACGGCTACGGGCAAACCGACATAGCCCAACCCAATTACAGCGATGTTGCGTCCGTGTTTCATTTTCGATCCTGGTCTAAGCTCGGCGCGGACCCAAGCCTATGGAAAGCATTTGGCGAGATGCGATAACATGGCAGTCGCCATTGTCAAACGCCACCCGAGGTTTAGGCCGTTCGGGTCCGGCTACGATCGAACCATGGCTTTGAATTCGGCGGCCCGATCATGGAAGCGCTGGTGCCACAATTCCAGCGACAACAGGCCCCAGGTCTTGCGCGAAAAGCGGGAAGCACTCTGAAAGTTGGCGAGCACCACGTCGCTGTTGAAATGGTCACGATGGCGCGCCCGCTGCTGATCGAAAATATCAGTGACGAATTCCCGAAGCGTCCCTTCGAACCACTCTTTCAATGGAACCGGGAAGCCCATTTTGTCTCGCCGCTTCAAGATGCCATCGGGCAAGATATCTCGATAGACAGCCTTCATCAGTTGCTTCATCTGCCCGCCCTTGAACTTCACGTCGGCGGGGACGGTCGCCAAAAACTCGACCAGAGGGTGATCGAGTAGCGGCACTCGGCTCTCGAGCCCATGTGCCATGCTCATTCGATCTTCGACCTGCAGCAATGCCGGCAAGAGACACTTGAAGTCAAAATGAGTCATCTTGTCGAAATAGGCTTCTTTCCTCACATTGTCCTGGTTGTTGAAGATTTCGCGGAACGCCTCAAAGACACGCGGCTTGTCGAGCGACCTCCAATCGACTTCACCGACCATGTCGGTGGAACGGTCAACGAGCCTGAAATACCGCTTGTCCAGGTCGTCGAACAGCCCCTCGCGCCAGAACTCCTTGATCATCGGCTTGTATTCGCGCAGCAAACCAAGATTCGGAACGATGGACTCGATCGTAACGACGTAGTTTCCCTCCCGGTACGTACCGTCCATGGCGGCCTTGATGCACTGCTCGAAATAGGCGACGAGATATCTCGCATAACCACCAAGAAGCTCATCCCCGCCCTGTCCTCCGAGCACGACCTTCACATGCTTCGCAGCGAGGGCGGAGACCATGAATTGCGGAAAGGACCCCGGGCCGGCAACCGGGAAATCAAGGTGGTAGATGACATCACGCAGCGAGCTTCTGAAATCCTCCGCGGTGATATCCGCGATATGCACTGCCATATCGGCCCGACCGGCCACTTCCTGCGCATAGTGGCTCTCGTCGTACCCCGGGTATTCCATGAAGCGGCCATGGAAAGCGAGACGATTGCGGTGATCGTGACGCGAGGCCAGCAAGGCGACGAGGCTCGAATCGAGTCCTCCAGAGACGTAACCGCCGATCGGGACGTCGGCTCGCAAATGGACATTCATGGAGTCGGTGATCAACTCCCTGAAGCGTTCCTCGAAATATCTCGGGCTGTGGTCGAAATCGACGACATACTGCACGTCCCAGTAACGTTGAACGTGAGCATTTCCGTTGTCGACGGTGAACACATGCCCAGGCAGCAGTGCATTGACATGCGCAAAGAGCGTCTTCGCACCGATCGTATACTGGAAAGTCAGATATTCCGCGAGCGCGGTCGAGTCAGTGCGGATCTCGGGCAACAGGGGCAACAAAGCCTTGGCCTCTGATGCAAAGAACAGAGTGCCGTCCTGCTCCGTATAGTAGAAGGGCTTGATCCCGAAACGGTCTCGTGCGGCGAACAGTCTTTGCCTTCTCTCGTCCCAGATCGCGAATGCGAACATTCCCCTCAGATGAGAAACGCAATCGTCTCCCCACTTGTCATAGGCGGCAAGGATCACTTCCGTATCTGACGTCGAGCGAAACGCCCATCCGGACGCCAGCTCGTTGCGCAGTTCGATGTAGTTGTAGATCTCGCCGTTATACGTGATGACGGTGCCGTTTGGCGCAATCATCGGCTGCGCGCCACTCGTCGACAGATCGATGATGGCGAGCCGTCGGTGGACGAAGCCCACGCGCTTGTCCCTCGATGTCCACTCGCCGGCCCCATCGGGACCGCGATGACTGATCAACGAGGACATTGCGCGCAGCGCTGCCTCTCCCTTGGGAAAGGAATCGGAGCCTAGCGACAGGAAGCCGGCAATTCCACACATACGATAACCCTAAGCTATTTCGAATTCAGGAAATGCGCGCAATCACACGGTCGCGCCGGACCGTTCAATCCCACGCCATGAAAGCAGTGTCCTGAGATTCGAAAGCTACCCCTGTGCCTGGCGCGACGGCCACACTCGATAGCTCAACTTCTTCCGGGAGACAGCTCGGGAGCGCGAGCTCGCGCCTCTACGCCGTTCCCACCGTAGCTCGCTTCGACTCCAACCAGTCCGATGGCATCGAGCGCTTGGGCAATCTGCTCCGTCGACCTCTTGTGCTTGTACCGGTCGGTGAGCGCGTCATGAGTATCCAGGACAGCCCAAGCGTAGAGCAGCTTGGGTCCCAGTTGTCCATAATAGTCGTGATAGTCAAGAACCGGCGAGTAGTACAGGACGGCCTGCCGAAATTTGCTGCCGAGCGGAAGCTTCCGGTAGCGCCAACTCAGGCGGTGCAAGGGCCACAGGACCGCAACGAGCGTCTTGATGAAATTCATCGCAAGCTTTGCATCTTGCCGAATAAGGAATTTGCGCAGCCGCTGGCGCGTCTCGGTCATGTCCTCGTGACTGTATCGATAGTGATCGATCACCAGAAGCCCGCCCGGGGCAACGTGAGCCGCAAGGGCCCTGATGGTCTCATCGGGGTCGGGGGTATGCTGGATGACTCCAAGGCAGATCACGACATCGAATGATTGAGCTGCAACCGGAAGAGCGCGGATATCGGCCTGACAAACGAAATAGCCCGGCTTTCCGCCGCAGTTCTCCAGGTTTGCTTCGACGGCGGTCGAAAGGTCGCACGCAAACACCTCCGCGCCCTCCGACAGCAGCACCTCGGTAAACCGCCCCGCGCCGCAACCTGCCTCCAAGACCTTCTTGCCGCGAACAGCATCGAAGCCGCCAAGACATCGCTCCAGCCGATCCCGGCTGATCGACGTTCCCGTAAAGGAGTCCAACTGGGTCTTGCGGAAAGTCTTCCATTGCAGCCCAAAAGCTGCGGCGTAGTTCTCCGGCGCAACAAAGCGCGGAATACCTCCGACGACAGGATACGTACGACCACCGGATGCCTTTAGCGCCGTTGTCTGGTTGGAGATGTCGTCGGACATCGGCAATGGCTGCAGTGATTCACCCGTCTCAGGGCAGATGAGTGGAACGATCGGCTTCATGCTGGCGAGTTATCCAATTGAAATAAGGTCGGGAGTCCAGGAGTGGGGGCGCAAGTTCATGTCAGACGCGTAGCCAATAGCGGACCACATCGACCAGCATGAGCGGACGATAGAAGGCGCGCTTTCGAGGCTTCGAGGCCAATTCCCGATACATCGCCTCGACGCGCTTCACGTCGATGGGGAAGTTGGCCTGTTCGACCACGATAGCCCGCCCCCTGGCAGCGATACGCTCACGCAAAGCCTCGTCCTCCAGCAGGCGAAGGATTGCGTCGGCGACGTCCGCGGGATCGATGTCGGCAAACAGCACGCTTTCGCCGTCCTTGACGATCTCACCATAGCGATCGAGCCGACCGACAACGTTTGGGACCCCACAGGCCATCGCTTCAAGAAGCGTCTGCGGCAGGCCATCCGAGCGCGGGATTCCGACAGCAACTTCCGCGATGGAATAGAACATCGGCATCTGGTCATGGGGGATGCGGCCAACAAAGCTGACATGGCGCGCGAGACCGAGCGCTTCAATCCGAGCCATGAGTCCTGCGCGGTACTGCGGATCGGCGGCATATTCCGTGACGACGAGATGCGCCGACGGAACCCGCTTGACCACCAACGCCATGGCTTCGACAAGGACATCGATATTATAGAACGGCTGAAGGATCTTCGGGCTGAGCACGACCCGGGCGCCTTCCGGAATTCCGCATTCGGCGCGAAGCGCTGAGGCATCCAGCGGCCGGAACTGCTGCGGATCAACTCCCCAAACCACGCGCGTCGCCTTGCTGCCATAGCCGCCGAGCTCATTGAGCTTGCTGATCAGGAAGTCGGATTTCGCCGTGATGCGGTCGGCTACCGCAAAGAGCCTCTTGGTCAACGCAATTCCGCGTCGCGTCGGCGCCCCCTGCTCTTCGAAGAGGACGTCCCCCCCCATGACGCTGACCACCAGGGGTCGAAATCCCAGAGCGCCCGCCAGCCACGCCCAGGTGCTATATGCGTAATGCACATGGATGACGTCCGGGTTTGTCGTCCTGACGAGGCGACGGAAATCGAAGAACAGCCGCGCCATATCGGACAGCCCGCTCAGATCCCGCCGGGCCAGCTTGCTGCCCAAACGCACAAGGCGCGAGATCCATTCATCCTGTCCAGGACGAACAGACGGCGTGAGTTCTGTGATTTCGGTCAGCCCGGCGGCGGGAGGAGCACTCAGCAGGTAGACCTTGTGCCCCAGGGGGGAGAAACAGCGCACCCGGTTCACGACGTGGGTGCTCGTAGCGTAACCAATCGCCAGGATCTTCAACGGACGGGTCATCGAGGCTGCCACATTCGTCCCGCTAGGCCGCCGAACCGACGGCCATTGCAGAATGGCCGGGATCAAGAACTTGCCGGTGCCAAAGCTCGAGCATGAGCAGCACGAACAGCCGGTTGCCGATATCGTCGCCGCCTTTCATGTGACGATCCACCATGGTCGAGACAACATCGGGTCTGAAATATCCCCGGCGTGCGACGCTTGCTGGCGAAAGCAGATCATACACCATGTCCTTCAGCCCAGTCCGCAGCCACTTGCCGAGCGGCAGATTGAAGCCTGCCTTGGGGCGGTAGAGAATGTCGGTTGGCAGACGCGACTCCATGGCTTTCTTCACGATCAATTTGCCCTCGCTTCCCTTGATCTTGAGATCGCCCGGCAATGAGAATGCCCATTCGACCAGCTCGTGATCCAGAAAAGGAACGCGCGCCTCAACGCCAGCGGCCATTGTGAGCCTGTCGACCTTGGTCAGCATCTCGCTGATCAGCGATGACTTCATATCGGTGTAGAGCTTGCGCGTCAGCTCCGGCTGACCGATCGTCGCATCGTAGTGTTGGGCCGTGACATTGTTCGACCACGCCTCCTTTAGATGAGGCCAGAGATCAGGGTGCACAAAATCCACGAGGTCCATGTCTCGGAAGCACGCATAACTGTCGATATAGCGCCCCGACTCTCGCTGATCCCTGCTCATTGCGCGCCACAACCGGTGGCCCGGAGCAATTCGATTGCCGATGGCTCCAGTCCGAGCGAGAAGCCGCTGCAGGGGGCCGTATTTTTGCCCGAGCAGCGGGACGAAGTCTTGGTGTCTCCAGGTGTATCCGGCAAACACCTCGTCGCCGCCGTCGCCCGTCAGAACGACCTTGATTCCGTCGTCCCTCGCCGCTTTGGCCAGAAAGTAGATCCCGAGCGCCGATGACACGGCAAAGGGTTCATCGCAGTGCCACGCCATCGCGGGAAGAAAGTCGCCCGCCTCCGCCCCGAGGTCTATCTCCCGGTGCGCGGTACCATAGCGCTCCGCCACAGCCCTGGCATAAGGTCCCTCGTCGAAAACCTCATCTCCGCGAAATACGACAGAAAAGGTTCGCATGCCGGCGCTGGCCTGCGGCCCGACCAAGGCGACGACCGAACTCGAGTCGACCCCACCGCTGAGGAAAGCACCCACCGGTACATCAGCGACAAGATGGCTTCGAACGGCGCTTCCAAAACGCTCATCGAATTCAGCACAAGCGTCGGCGAGTGAAAGAGCGCGCGGAGCGGCCGGCAAGGGAACGCTCCAGTACTCGCGGTCCTGCACATCGCGTCCGCGAACGATAAGCACGTGACCGGCCTCGAGCCGCCGAATTCCCTTCAGAATTGATTGCGGATCCGGAATGCTGAGGAGATGAAGGAAGTCCGCAAGCGCCGCCTGATCGACCTCACGCGGCGTGCGCGGGTCCGCCAGAAGTGACTTCAACTCCGATGCGAACGATACGGAGTCCTGGCCAACATGATAGTAAAGCGGCTTGATCCCGATCCGGTCGCGCGCGAGCAGCAGCGTCCTTTGCCCGGCATCCCAGATCGCCAGCGCGAACATGCCTCGCAACCGCGTCAGGAAGTCCACGCCGTAGCATCGATAAGCTTGCAAGATAACCTCGGTATCGGACGAGGTTCGGAAGGCATAGCCTCTCTTTTGCAGTTCGCGCCTCAGTTCGACGAAGTTGTAGACTTCGCCGTTGTAGACAATGCGGACCTGTCCGTCGTCGGAAACCATCGGCTGTTCGGCGGCCACCGAGAGGTCGATGATCGAAAGGCGACGGTGACCCAGCCCCACAGGGCCGTTCACCCATATGCCCTCGGCGTCCGGACCTCGATGGGCGACAGCTCTTGTCATCGCCACGACCAGCTCGCGATCAACCGGCCTTTGCCGATCAAAATTCAGGATTCCCGCGATTCCGCACATCTTGAATTATCTGCCCATTGGCTAAAGAGCGCGTGCCAAAATGTCGGCCACGCGATGATCGTAGGTGTGCCCGGACATCGCCAAATCATAGGCACGTTCCGCAATCTCGCGGCAATGCGTCTCGTCCCGGAGCGCACGGACAGCCTCGTCGACGTTCGACAGGTCGGACCGCACGGGGATATAGTGCTCGTTGGCCCTGAGAATGCCGTTATAGCCTCCTTCGATCAGGACTTGGCAGGTCTTGGTACCGATCGCTTCGAAGTGTCTTGACGAGATACTCTTGCCCGACACGCCGCGGGGGACACCCATAAAGAACTTCTCGAACACTTCCTCGAAGCTGGCATCCTGGTTCTGCTTCAGGTTGTAAGTTCTGGCTCGATCGAGAAGCGCGCCTTTTTCATTGAGGTAGTAGGTCCCGGATTCCGCGCCGATCAAGGTTCGGCAGCGATTGAGGAAGGCAGCCCAATCGTCGCGCGGCATTCGCGACGAGCGGCCGCCTCGAATGTCACATCGAATGCCCAGCTCCTCGCCGTGCTTTTCAAAATACCCAATCAGATCGGTTCGTTCTCGATCTCCGACAAAGGGCCAATAGATGTCACCGACAAATCCCACGTCGATATCACGACGCGCCTCAGGCTGAGGTGAATATACGGAAGGATTGAGCGCGTGCGGCGTCGCAAGGATGCGCGTTCCTTCCAACCCGCCATAGAGATATTCGGCCGCCGCAATGGGGAGCTGACTGCAGAGGAATTCAGCTTTCACCTCCCGGCAAAACTCGAGCTTCTGATCGAGCAGATCATACTCGTTGCCAAGGAACACTATGATGGGACAAGCGCGGCGGGCCAGGAATGGAGCCGCTCGACTAATCAGCGACAGGTCGTCGCCGGCCGCGACATGAGACACGATGATGAGATCGTAAGATCGAATGCGCAGCAGATGGCGTCCAAGATCGACCAGGTTGTTGATGTCGCAAACCGTTACTTCGAGCTTGGGAGACCGGCAAAACGCATCGCGCCAGTCCCTAACGTATGAGAGGCGCTGGTTGAAATCATACAAATGCGCATAGAGGTTGCGTGCCAGTGCACTGCGCTGGAGCGGGCCGGGAGGCTGAGCACCTGCCTTTACGCCAAAAACACCACGCAGCACCGTCGCAGCCGTCAGGACGACCTTCCCGGTTCCGTTTTGGTCGAGGAAAAGAACTTTCTTCTTTGTCACCTTGTTACTTCTCGGTCAGTGCGCAACTTTGTCTTCAATGCTCGACACATTTTGAGCCGACTTGCTGAGATGTCGATTGAGAAGCGGCTCGAGCGTTCGCTCCTCATACGCCCAGCAAAGCTCCTGACGGCTTACCCGAACATTTTCCCGAAAGGTCTCGCGAAGTTCGTCATTCTCGACCAGAAGCTGGAGCGCTGATCTGATCTCGTTGGCATCCTGTGCATTGGCCATGATTCCAAGCTTGTGCCGCTCGGCAACGCGTCGGATCTGCTCGAGATCGGGATAAATCAGCGGCAACCCTGCCGCCACCGACTGAAAGAAGCCGTTCGGCAGGATGTTGGGATATTGGATAGTCCTCTTGAAATAGAGCAGGACCGCGACGTCGGCTGACGCAGCGACGGGAACGATTTCCTGTGGCAGCACCGGCGGAACGAAGTGCACGCGGCCTTCCAGGCCACGCGTCGCGAGCGCGTCATTGCAATCAGGATAGCGTCCGCCAAGGAATGCGAGATGAACGTGCTTCGGCAGGGATACCAAGGCGTCGAAGGCACCTTCGAGGGTCATGCCTGACTTATAGTTTCCGATAAACACGACGAGGAACGCTTCCGGCGCGAGACCAATCGCGTCGCGGATTGTCCGGGGAACTTGACGATCCAACCGAAAATCATGCGCGTTGCGCAGGATCACCGGCTCGCACCCAAACCGTTCGCGCATCAAGGCTGCGATACCCTCATTGACCGTCACGACGTCGGAGGCGAACCGGATACATGCGGCCTCAATCGCGCCTTCGAACGGAATCACCCACTTCTTCCAATAGGAGGAGACAGTGGGGTCTTCCTTTTGATGCTGATAGAAATCATGTGCGTCGTAGATCATCCTGGCTCGATACCGAAGGCAGAGCAGGAAAACCGCAGGAAATTGATAAAATGAGTGAAGATAGTAGAGATCGGCACGAGGAGTGACGGAAAGGACCTTAAAGACGTGTTGATCAAGGTACGTCGCAAGATAGTTAGCGAAGGCCAGAGGGTTGATGGCAGCAGCACGGAGTGATTGGGAGATTCCAGCAGGAAGAATTCGAGTGGGCAACCACCCCACGACTTCCCTGGCAAGCAGGATCATCGCGTAGGGAAGAGCGAAAATGATCTGCGCGATAGAGGGACGCTGTTGGAGTTGCTTGCCTCCCCTCAGAGAAACAATTGCTCGAAGGAGATTGCGCTGTAGGGCGCGCGCGACACGCCTCAAGCCTGGAATACGAAGGACAGGCCGGCCAACAGGCCATCGCTGCAGTATCGACAGGCTCTTGATATCCTGAATTCCCACGGGATCTGGAGCAGCGGCAGCTAATTTCTCCTCAGCCTCGGGATGTGGAGCTGCGACCACTTCGGACGCGACTGGCGCTGTATCAGTGGACGTTTGAGGCTGAGCGCGGGCGCCGATCGAAATGATCTCGAACGGGATTGGCTCATCGGCAAGGCGGCTCGGCGCCCCCTCGATAACAATCGATTTGAATCCAAACCGATGCACCGAGGTGACTTGTTTGAGCGTCCGGCTGTCAGCCGATAATGGCAGCGGCGTTAGCGAAACAACAACGGGCCTGCGGTCCACGTCCTTCATCCGATTCTTCACCCAGCAATCAGGCAGTTCGGGAGTCCAGGCTTCCACGATACAGGAAACGAAAATACGTGAGAGCGATCAGACATTGAACTGCTTCCGCCACATATAGAGATTGAGCCAACGCCAAGGCAAAAAGTCGAGACGGCCGGCTTCCTTGATATTCGAGAAAGCGGCGCGGGCACCGTCGCGGTCGATGAAATCGGCAAGAGCATCCGAGTTTACGGCATCCGAGATGAGAGGACTCAGCACGGTTGTCTGCCAGTGCAGCTCCGGCGTTGCGAAGCCCATCTTTCGAGCGCGCATCCTGACAGGTTCCGGCAGAATTCCGTCCATCGCGTCACGCAGCACACGCTTCGCGTAGCCGCCGCGGAATTTGACGTCAGACGGAAGCGCAAATGCAAAATCAACCAAACGATGATCGAGGAACGGGACCCTGGATTCAACCGAGAAAGCCATGGAATTCCGATCCTCGAAACGCAGCAGCGCCGGCAGGTTGCTCTCGAAGAAGAAGCGGCGAAGCACACTCGCGAATGGCGCCTTGGCGTCCCACTCTGTCTCAAAAGACTGCAATCTGGTCCGCGATGCGTCAGCGCATGCTCGTTCGAAATCCGCCCGCATCCAGGGGAGCTGAGGCGCGCTCGCCGGTGGGGATTTCTCGCCAGCCAGGGCGGCGAACATGCCGCGCAGCCGACTCCATGGAAGAGTCGTATGCCAAGGTGTTCCTTGCATGCGGGACCATTGCCGGCTCTCAAGCAATACCTTCAGGAACCGCCCCTTCGCAGCCATCTCCAGGAAGAAGTGCGGTACAGTGCTCGCGTAGCCTCCGAGCATCTCATCCGACCCCTGCCCGTCGAGCACCACTTTCACGCCCGTATCGCGTATCAAGCGAAACACCGACCATTGTGCGAAGATGGAGGTCGACCCAAAGGGCTCGTCCTGGTGCCATATGAGAGCTTGCAGGTCCGCCTCAATGTCCCTGTCGCCCGGCTCGATGAAATGCGGCTGCACCTCAGCTGCAGCCATGTTCTGCCGGGTGAATTCCAACTCATTCGCTACGGCAATGTCGAAGTGGCAGCTGAACGCGTGCCTCGCGACCGGCAATTGCGATTCTCGTGAAATATCCCGCATCAGCACCGCAATGGCGCCGCTGTCCAGTCCGCCCGAAAGACAGGTGCCCACCGGCACATCGGCACGTAGATGGATGCGAACGCTTTCGCGAAGCAGTTCGCGGAATCGTCGGGCCGCCTCCTCCGGCGAGATGCCCTCGAGCACCGGACCCGCGGCAGGAGTGTAGTACCGCCGCTCGTCCGGCCCGCCCTGATCCAGGGGCAATACGAGCGTCCTTCCAGGACGAAGCTTGCTGATACCGGCAAAAAACGTCTCGTCACTGACGTCCGAAATCTCGTACTGAAGATAATCGTACACCGCCCGGGTGTTGAGCGTCCGTGGCACCCACGGAACTTCAAGCAGCTGCTTGATTTCCGAACCAAACGCAAAGCGGTCGCCGACCGCAGCATAGTGAAGCGGCTTGATCCCGAAACGATCGCGCGACAGAATCAGGTGACGTTGGCGAAGATCGAGGATTGCGAGCGCCCACATTCCGACGAAGCGGGTGAAAGCATCAGGTCCCCATGCCTCATAGGCTCGAAGAATGACTTCCGTGTCGGAATGAGAGCGGAATACAGCCCCGCGCCCCTCCAGTTCGGCGCGCAACTCAAGATAGTTATAGATCTCGCCGTTGTAGGTGATCCAGAGTCGCCCGTCATCGGACGCCATCGGCTGATGGCCGGATTCCGACAGGTCGATGATGGCAAGCCTCCGGTGCGCAAGAAGGAGATTGGCCTCATCTCCATTTGCAGACAAATCACCGTCGGGAATGACTTTCCCCCTGCCCTGTCGCGTATCGAACCAGGCTGCCCCCTCTCCGTCAGGACCGCGGTGCGCAGCAACGGACAACCCCTTGAGGAGATCCCTCGGTGGCATGCGGAAGCCACCGCGATCAAACACGCCGAATATGCCGCACATCAGCGATACGACATCTGGATCAGGACACTCGGCCTACTCGCGCAACTACCGCAGCGAGCCATGGAAAGGGTCTTCGAATACACGGAGTATGTCATCCCACTTTCCGAAGCTCGTAGCAGCCGTCAATTCCGGCGGCCTGTCCGTCGACATACGGCACACCTCTGGCATCAAATTCCAGCCTGGAAAGAAACTGACGACTTTCAGCGTCGAAGGAGCGATCCATCATCGGCGTGAACCGCTGCGGCAGCAACGACATTTCGAAGATGGAAACCGCATTCCCGAGGTGCTTGGCACTGAACCCCGAAATGCCCGCAAGCTCATTCATCTCTTGCGTCGTCCAATTTCGGCTTATCGGACAGTCGAAGGTATCGGTAGATCGCCTGAAGGCCTCCTCACGCGAAAGACCGCGATATTTTGGGTCGCTCGCCGGCAAGACGTGAGAAACGAACAGATGAACCCAGATGCTGTTGCGATTGTAGACCATCAGCCGAGCGTATCCCGACGGCTTCAGGATTCGTCGAAACTCCTTCAGAATTTTCTCCGGGCTCGGGACGTGATTGAGCACTCCGGAGCAGTGCACGTAATCGACCGTTCCATCATCAAGGGGGATGCGATCGTCAGTTTCCGATACGTGGACAAGCTTGCAATCATACCCGTGAACGCGCAGGCGATCCGCCGACTCCGCCAGCGACGGACGGGAAATGTCCATGCCATACACGACCGCAGGGCGGGAATACGTTAGAAACCCAACCAAGTCGTGACCCGGACCGCAACCGTAGTCGACGATCACCTCGCCATCGTGAGACGAAACCGGCAGAAACTTGATGTAGTCGACATATTGGTCGTTTCGCCAATGCATATAGTCGAGAGACTCCGCCGGCGACGAGAATTTCTTATGGAGCGTGACGTTGAAGTCGCTCCAGTAAGATTCAGAGGAAGGATCGGCCTCGGTGTGAGGCGAGGTCGCAGCTGCAAGCACCGTGCGGCCGCCCTTAAATTTGTTCGCCAAAGATGCTCCTATTCGCCTCAACATTGATCTAAGCTCCTACCGAATTGACGTAGAGACCCAAAACGTCAAACGCCTGCCGTGTCACTTTGGTTGGTCCTTCAGCGAAATTACCGGCCACGAGATACACACTCACCTCGACGCCAACGAAGCTCAGACGGCTCGGACATGAGCGCCTTTCGGCATTTGCCGGTGGCGATCAGAGAGATTACCTCGCCAACCAGGCCAATAGCGGACTGACCCGGCTTCTGACCCTCCCAGGCACCGCTCTCCACATTTTCCCTATCGGCCCAACCGGGCTCATATCCGGCTCGACCGGCGCCGCCGCACCTTCAGCCTGCGGAATATCATCCACGGCTTGAGGCACATCATCATTTTGCGGCTCGCTCCTCGGTTCGAGTAGCTGCCTTAGATGTTCCTGCTTGGCAGAGAGATAGGCCGATAACTGGGGTGCGTCGGTGGGCACCTCCGACAACGCGACTGTGTAGGGATCCTGCGGATCATGGGGAGATCGCCACGGCTGCGCAACCGACCGCCAATGTTGCCTTTCGGGATCTCCGACAACACTTGGATAGAGCTCTTCGATCGCGGAAGCGATCACCGAAGTGAGCGCACGGTAGCTGTAGTTACCAGATGCAATCAGATGTTCATGAGCTCGTTCCACATAGCCCTGCAGGGACTCAAAATTGTCAAGCCTTGCCAGAACATCGCGG
The DNA here is from genome assembly GCF_040446015.1 of Bradyrhizobium sp. INPA03-11B. Lineage (NCBI taxonomy): Bacteria > Pseudomonadati > Pseudomonadota > Alphaproteobacteria > Hyphomicrobiales > Nitrobacteraceae > Bradyrhizobium > Bradyrhizobium sp. INPA03-11B. The sequence continues at coordinate 12,535 of NZ_JASGSR010000060.1, read as the reverse complement.
GCGTTCGAGAAATCCTTCTCCAACGGGATGTAGTGAACATCCGGGACGATCGCATCGGAATAGCGTCCCCGAAAGAGAATCATCGGCGTCATCATCGCTGCGCATTCGAACACACGCGGAGAGACCTGTCCGGTATCAAATGGCCGCTCGAAAGGCGCCAGGAAGTCAGTCAGCTCTGGATATTCAGGCGCGCGGCCGTGCAGGACTCGGAATCGCTCGATCTCCCGCTCAAGCTCCTGGTCGAAATCGAAGGCGTTGCTTCCGCTTTCGCTGCCAAGCATAGTTCGGCAGTCACCGATGAAGTTGAACCAGTCCTCGCCGTAGATTCGACTGGCTTCATCAGTCCTGATGTTGTGCGGCTGGCCCAGCTCATCGCAAAGCGCGGCCATGTAGCGGCCAATCTCGAATTTCTCAAAGCCGAGCCGTCCGTACCTCGCGCCGATTTGGCGGCCGCGATAACCGATCGGAAAAGGTCGATCAGCCAGCGGCTTGATCCGGCGATCCGGATGTGCGGCCGGCGCGTATCCCGTCAGCACCTGCCTCAAGGCAACGCCCGGCAGCTGCATCGCGGGGTACACAAGCGGCCAGAACTCCTTCTGAACGCTCGTAAGCAGAACATGAAAGCCGAGGCGCCTGATCGCACTCCGCAGCACACCTGTCCGATCGTACTCGTCCTGCGCAATTGCGATCTTCAGGCCACGAAACGACAGAACGGCTCGCACGTAATCGGGGTTCAAGTACCAATCAAAACAGAGCCGCGCACTGTAGCTGTTGATCAGGACATCGAATTCATTGATGTCGAAATTCAGCCGCGCATCGTCCGTGCAATGAACGAACTGGACTTCGCAGTCGGGAAGGTCCTTCAGCGCGGTAAGGTATTCCAATGTCGTTGGGACAACATTCGCGGCAGCCGAATAGGCTACCAGAACCCGCATCACTCGACCTGTCATCGAATCTCGGTATCCAGCAAATGCCGAGCCTCCGGATTCAAGCTCGAACCAGAGTCCTGATCGGGAGCGAACTGCCACTCCGCCGAATGAAAGAAGTCCGCGGAAACGTCAACCATAGATTCCTGAACCTCAACTATCAGATCGAAGCTTCGCGACAACAAGTCATGACGCACGGTGCCGTTGAATCTTGCCAGGTGATCGGCTCCATGGATACTGAGACTTACAACGTATTCACCCGGCCCGAGCTGCACTGGATTAAACAGCATTTCCACGCAGCGTTCTTGTCCTTTCGTCGCGGAAAACTTGTCGGGGGGACTTATGAGCTTTGCCCGGCATGCTCCCAGATAGTCGAGCACGACGATGCCGTATCGGCACTCAAAGTCCCCATCCACGCAGGCAACCACATTCAGGATCATCTTGGCCGGCGCCAGCGCCATTAATCTGTTGGTCTCTCCGCGCTCCGTGACCATCGTAAATCCGGACAGCTTCAAATCGCCGCTTGATGCCCATCTCGATAGCCCACCGCGCGCGACAAACTTGAAATCCCGGGGCGGCTCGATCGCCGGAAAAACAGCTGCCGTCGCGTGCGGAGCGAAATGCGGCTCCTGCAACAGGACCTCCCGATCGAATGTTGTTTTGCCATCCGCGGGCTTTTCCGACCGCGCCGGAAGCGACACTGAATCAGCAGCCTTTGCCGGTGCGCCATCGTCGCCGGCGGCAGACGAAACCACGGGCGCCTGAAGGCGTTGATCGCCCCCTCCGTGCACGAACTCCTCATAGGCCTTCACCACTGCGAAGGCATCCCCCTGCATGCGGATCTTGCCCTCGTGAAGCCAGATCACTTCGCTGCACAGCTCGAGTACCTGCGGCATTGAGTGGGAAACAAGCAGCATCGTGCAGCCACTTCGCACAAGCGCTTCCACCCTGGCCTTCGATTTGGCAACGAAGTAGGCATCTCCAGCGCCGAGGACTTCATCAACGATCAATATCTCCGGCCGGATCGCGGTTGCGGCGGCAAACATCAGGCGCGCCAGCATGCCCAACGAATAGGTCTTGATCGGCTGATCGAAGAAGTCGCCGAGCTCGCAGAACTCGATGATTCCTTCGACTGCGTCCCGATACTCGTCCTTGCGAAGGCCGTTGTACTGCAATGACGCTTCGACGTTTTCCCGTCCGGTATGTTCCGGATGAAACCCGAGGCCCGCGGCCATCAGCGCCTGAACTTCCCCATTCACCGACACCGATCCATGTGTCGGCGAGAAATTTCCGCAGACCAGCTTCAACAGCGTGGTCTTTCCCGCCCCGTTCCGCCCAATGATCCCGATCCGGTGGCCGCGCGGCACCGCGAGCGAAATATCGCTGAGCGCGGGAAATATCTTCGGCTGTTGCCGGGTCCGAAATCCGAAACGCTGCAAGCCAAGAACGTCGACAAGCTGGTCGCCCTGACTTCCATAGAGCTTGTAGATCTTGGAGACCGCCTCGAATTTGATCGCGAACTCTTCAAGCGTAGTCAAAGAACACACCCTTTGCGCGCTGAAAGAACGAATATCCCACCATAAAGCTCGTGACCGCTATCAGCGCCGCGCCGCCGAAAATACGGGGATCGGGCCAGTTGCCGTAGCAGATCAACTGCTGAAACGTCAGCACGAAGTAGGAGAGCGGATTGAGGAGAAGGAACGGCTTCATGGCGCCCGGAACCATCTCCGGCGTATAGGCGAACGGACTGATGATCATCATGACCATAAGAACCAGTCCGATCACCTGCTGAATGTCTTTCGCTATCAACGAGACAAGCGAAAGTATCCATCCAATTCCAGTCGCAAACATCAGCAGGAGGATCCAGCAAACCGGAACGAGCACGATGGCCTTCCAATCGGTCCGCCCAAGAAAGAAGCCGAGCGCGAGCGTGATTGCCAAACCGAACACGTGAGGAAAATGCGCCGCCACCACGGATCGCAGCGGGATCAACTCCGCGGGGAATACGGTGTTGAGCAGCAGATTCTTGTTTGCCGAGACCGAAGATATTGAGCTCGTGAGCGCCTCGTTGAAGGCCATGATCGGAACGAGTCCGGAGAAGACCAGCAAGATGTAGCCCCACTCATTAAGGCCGGCGGGGCGGACCTTGAATACGAAGGCATACAATCCGGCGTAGATGCTTAGCTGCATCGCGGGCAGTAGCACTGCCCAACCGATGCCGACCACCGATCCAAGATAACGTTGGCGCACGTCGTGGGCCACCCCTTCAATGACGCGCCCTCCGTAGATCGAAAGAAGTCGAAAAACATTCAGGTTTGACGAGTATTTCATTTTCCATCGCCTTCATCTATGCGGTGGAGAAGAAGGTCCTTGGGCCTTGATCTGGCCCGTCGATCAACTTCCTCGAGTTGCACGACGCTAGCCGACGTCAGCGCTGAGCGCTCCTGACGAATCGAGATTGTATCTCTCGCCAGTTCGCGGACAGACCAAATCTGCGCCCAATCGCTCTCCACTTCGGCTCATCCAGCCGGCCCGTCGCGCCGGATTGCCGATCATCAAGGAGAATGCCGGCACATTCTTCGTCACGACAGAGCCAGCGCCGATGAAGCAGTATTCGCCGAGCGAATGACCGCATACGATGGTGGCGTTGGCACCGATGCTGGCGCCACGCCCGACAGGTGTGCTTCGAAACTCGTCCTTGCGCGATACATCGGCACGCGGATTGTTGACATTGGTGAACACGCAACTGGGACCGCAAAACACGTCGTCTGCGAGTTCGACACCATCATAGAGCGAGACATTATTCTGAATCTTGCACCCGGCGCCGATCTTTACGCGCGGCCCGATCATGACATTTTGTCCGATCGAACAATTCTGACCGATAACGGTTCCGGAAAGCACGTGGCAGAAGTGCCAGATCTTGGTACCTGGCCCGATGATCACGCCATCGTCCACGTAGCTAGATGCGTGGATCAATACGCCTGGAAATCGCGGGTCATCCTTCATCTCACTCATTTGAATGACGCCCACGCGCGGACGGATGCTGCCATTCATGCCCGGTGGTCAATGGCGCCTGGCGGAAAGTAGATACGATATCGATCGAAGCCCGCACATCGTCAAGGCCGAAGCCGCGCCCAGCCAGAATTTCCTCGTAGCTCCGCGTATGGAGATCGGTAAAGCCTTCCGAGAATTCGACGTCCTCGCCATCCACGGTGATCGAACGGAACGTCGTCTTCTTGCCCTGCACGTCAGGCGGCAGATCATTGCTGTCTACCGACAGAAACCAGCTGATGTCAGCCCGCTCGCATTCAAGGAAGCCGGCGGCCCGCTCGCGCTGACGCAGATGCGCTTCATTGCGTTTGACCGAACCGAACACGAAGCTCAGCATGTCGAAGAAGTGCACACCGATATTGGTGGCAACCCCTCCCGACTTGGCATCCTCGCCCTTCCAGGACGTGTAGTACCAGCGGCCTCGCGAGGCGATATAAGTGAGCTCAACCTTGTGGCGCTTGTTGCTCGTCCCGAACTTCTCCCGCAGGCTGATGATGGCAGGATGAAGTCTCAGCTGCAGGATTGTTGAGATGCGCCGGCCCGTATCCTGCTCTATCTCAGCGAGACCGTCGATGTTCCACGGATTCAGAACCAGCGGTTTCTCGCAAATTGCGTCGGCTCCCGATCGCAGCGCGAAGCGGCAATGCGCATCGTGCAGGTGATTGGGTGAGCAGATCGAAGCGTAGTCGATCTTCTCGCCGCGCCGTCGGAGCTTGTCGACGTGGCGGTCAAATCGCTCGAACTCGGTAAAAAAGTGGGCATTGGGAAAATAGCTATCCAGAATGCCGACCGAGTCGTTCGGATCGTAGGCGATCTTCAGATCTCCACCTACCGCGTGTATCGCCCGCATGTGACGCGGCGCCACATAACCGGCCGCTCCTATCAACGCAAAAGAATGCATCTGGCTTCTCGCGCCTCCCAACGAAGTTCGATTTTTCCAAGCTACCGCACTCGGGGTGAATCGAGCACCACCCCGAGCCGAATTTCTCTATCACCGCGCCTACCAGCAGCAGGCGCCGTCAGGCCGCGGCAATCAGATTAGCGCCGACCATTACACGCACCTTGCGTCCCAACAGGTCGAGCAAGACTGCCACACGTTCATGATCGCTGACGCCCTCCACCAACGCGAGACTGTCAGCGAACGCCCCCTCGGTAATCCGCACTCTGTCTCCGGGCGAAAAAGGCGACTTGCGCGAGAGCGTGATGAAACCGGCCTCGTCCTCACGCGCCTTCAACGCCCCGACCACGGCGCTCTCCACCGACGCCGGCCGGCCATGCAAGCAGACCAGATGGGAAACACCGAGTGTCGATTGAATGGCGCGCCACCTTTGCGTTGCGAGATCGATGGCGACAAACACATAGCGCGGAAACAGTGGCCGCGCGACAAGATCGACCCGGCGCGCGTGACTGCGGCGCTTTTGGTAGCGCGGAAGATAGACACCAAACCCCTGTCGGACCAGATTGGCGGCGGCCTTCACTTCGGCATTGACGTGCGTCTGCACGACATACCAGCTGAGGCCGAGTTGCGCTTCCGTTGCCATCATTCCACCCTCTGCATACCTGGTGGACGCAACCCCAGCAGGTCCGGCGTCAACACTCTCTCCGGCCCAAACATGCCGACAGCTTGATCGAACACATCCTTGGCCTTGTTGAGATGCGTAACGACGACCGCATCGAACGGCTCGGCCACTTCAGCATAGGACGGCACGACCTCGATCCCGAAGAAACGTGACGCGGCTTCATCAGCATCGACAACAGCAACGATGGACACCGGGCCGTCCACGGCGCACAAGATGGCTATCTCGCAAAGATCGGATTTCCCGGCAAAAACAATGCGCGTGAAGCCCAGCACCTGCGCTCGGTCGAACACGCGCGAATAGTCTTCCTTGGCCCTTCGAAAGAGCGAAAACGACGAAGAAAGGAACTCAACGGTTAGCCTTGACTTCTCTGAAAAGCCCTGGGGCGTGAGATAGTAGGCATATCGGCGGGCCGGCGCCTGACCAACCTTGACGAACCCCTTCTTGACGGCGCGCCTCAAATAGGCATTGACCAAGCCAAGCGCGATTCCAAGTTCCGCCGCGATGCGCCGCTGCGAGCGCGCCCCGTCGATTTCAACGGAGGTCAGTAGACCGAGCACGAGGCGGTCGCTGTCTCTGTCGTCCGTCGGGATTGTGTTTGCCATGCACCAATTTCCTGCAGCGCAGGCATTAGCGCGTTCATGCGATGAACGTCAAGCCAAATCGTTCACGTGATGAACACGGCATACCATTGTTTTGAAAAGCATTTATCTGAGCGGCCGCCATCTCATCCCCACCCAATGTCAGGCCCGGTCGTCCAATGGTGTCAAATATCGAGCTGCCAGCACCGAGTAACTGTAGTGCCGGGCTATGGCGATCCGATCGTCCCGCGAGCGCCCTGGGCCACTCAGCGCCGCGACCAGGGACTCGGCGAGTGCATCAGCATCATCCGGCGCGCATCGAGACGTAACCAGCTTTTCAAGGCCCGCAAGCGCCCTGCCCTCGCACGCGATGACGCTCCGCGGGGCAAACAGGCAGTAGTCGAAGAGTTTGTTCGGGCTGATGCCATGGTGATAGAGCGCGCTGTTGTGGAAGGCCACGACTGCGCAATCGGAAGCATGCAGCATGCCGTGTACGACCGATCGATCGACTTCATCGTGAAACTCCACATTGGCAAGCGTGGTCGCCTGCTGTCTCAATGCGTCTCGAGAGGTGCCTGAACCGATCATCACGAAATGGATCTCGGGATTTGCTTTGCAGAGGATAGAAGCCGCGTCGAGAATGGCCTCCACGGCATTTGGAGGGCCCATGCCGCCGGCGTAGAGAACGACGCGCCTGCCCTGCCGCTTCAACAGATTGATGCGATCAATCAGCGGGTGACCCAGATCTTCGATCGTCAGCGCGCTCTGTATTTCACCGTCGGACACTCCGTTGGGGATCCACGTGAACTTGCCAGACGGCAAGCCACGCGCGCGCATATGGGCTTCAGCTCCGGCCAGCAGACAGATCACGCGATCTGCCGCGCGATAGGCCGCGCGCTCCTTCCAGCCGAGCACCTTCATCAGCGGGTGCCAGGCGGGGGTCATTCCAAGCGCCACGATGCTCTCCGGCCAGAGGTCGCGGACCTCAAGCCAGAATCTGGCGTCGAATTGCCGCGCGATCTGATCTGCCGCCGAGATGAAGAACAAGTGCGGGCTCGACGCAATCATCAGATCCGGTTTGCCGAACTGCGTGGCGATTGCAGACGCTGCTGAGCGAAAAGCCGGCCCAAAGCTCAGATTGTTCCGAAGCCGCCCCAGGCTGCCGCCGGCATAATGGGGTGTATCGAGGAACCAGAAGTCGACTTCGTTGATCCGCTGCGGCCCCGGAGCGCGCGGCTGCCTGTGAAGGTGATGGAATCCAGCGCTCACGATCAGCGCCCTGTGTCCCATCTGCCTCCAGGCGTCGGCAAGCCAGAACGGACGATAGTGCCGTCCAAGGCCCGGACCTCCAGCAAACGGATGCAGCAGCCAGATGTTCATGCAGCGGCCTCAGGCGGAGCAAGTCGCCGGTAGAGTTGGTTGAGTTCTCCTGCGTCGTGCCGCCAATTGAAATTGTTGGCAACCGCAACCCGTCCGGCGAGGCCCAATGCGATCGCCCGTTGAGGGTCGTCCACGAGCGTAGACAGGCGATCGAGCAGCGCCGTGGGATCTTTGAGCGACACGACAAATCCGCACCCCGCCGCCTCGACGATCTCCCTTGATTTCGGCAAGTCACTTGAAATGACGGGCAGCCCGGCGGCCATATATTCAAAAAGCTTGGTTGGAAGTGACAGTAAATAATTCGGTTCGGGCAACAGCAGATTGAAACCGACGAGACTTTCGTTCAGCAGCGCCGCTATCTCGCCGCGCCCGAGCTTGCCCCTGTACGACACGTCGGCGGATGATTTCTCAAGCCAGGCCTCTTCTTCACGGCCGATGGTTCCCGCAAGCACGAGCGGCAGGTGCACCGAGGCGCATGCATCCACCATTTCAATCAGTCCGCGATCGAAACTCGTCCGGCCCACATAAACCGCCTGACGTCGCCGCTCTGTCGTCGCTGTCGGCTCGATGAATTCGTCCAACCGCACGGTGTTTTGCACCAGCGTGACGGCCGCACCGTAGGTACGAAAGCGATCGGCTATGGCCGGTGTCGCAGCCACTATCGCATCAAAGTGGCGCGCGGCGCTCCGCTCCACAACCTCCATCGTGCGCGCGACAGCAGGTCGCATCGAGGGCCAAATCCACCGCTTGGAATAGATGTCTGCCGGAACGTCCTCGTGGACGTCGTAGATAACCTTGCAGCCGCGGCGTTTAAGTAACAACGCGAAGGGTATCAGTTCGGGATCGTGAAACTGCACGACATCCGCGCTGGTCGCGCGGGCAAGCGCGAGCGCTGCTCGACCGGCGACCCACGGGCGCTTCCATCGGGCAACCGGCGGCACCTCGATCAACTTGAATTCAATGCGACCTGGATCGCTCGGACGAGGTGACCGCGCCACGACAGTCACGTCGTGACCGGCCTCGGAGAGGCTCCGCGCCTCCTTCTCAACGATTCGAATATCATCGGCCGAATGGACACTCGACAACATGCAAATCTTCATCGAGATTCAACCCCGAAGCGCTCAGCCCAAAGCGCCACGCAATAGAGCCGCCAGCGCATTCCGAGGTCGAGCCGGTGAAATTTCCTCTTCACTGCGGCCATGTCTACGTACCGAGCAAGCAGAGCGCTGCCGGCCACCTTTTCATACATTGTAAGCGAGTGTCGGTTGAGCCATAGCTGATCGGGTGCAGCGAATCCGATCTTGTCCTTGCGCCACGAGATGCTGGCCGGAAGAACGCCCTGCATGGCTGCACGGAGCGGCCACTTCGTCCACCCATGGTTCAGCTTGATGCGCGTTGGCAAGCTCAACGCAAACTCAACAAATCGATAGTCCAGGAATGGCAATCGCGTCTCAATCCCAAACCGCATCGAGTTTTTGTCCTCGAAGCGCAACAGCATCGGCAGATTGGTTTCGGTGATTTCCAGCACCTGCATTTCCTGCGCATCCCTCGTCTCCAGCGCAAAACGGCGAAGACACTCCGGCAGGTCCGGGTTTTTCAGGAAGGTGTACCGCCAGCGGTAGAATGCTGCCCTCAGCATTGCTGAGCTGGCACCAAACAGGTACATCAGCAAGCGTTGGGCCGAAACGCCAGCCTGCGTGGCCGCCCGGAACGCGGAGAAGAACCCCCTTATGCCGGAGCGATTCAACTGATCGCGGAGCCACGCCGCATAATAGCGATGATAGCCCAGCAACGTCTCATCGCCCCCCTGACCATCGAGCAGCACAATCACGCCATTCTTGCGCGCCGTTTTCATCACCTCGTATTGCATCATGATCGACGGGCCAGCGAATGGCTCTTCCTGCACCTCGAGCAAGGCTCCCGCGGTCGATGCGAAATCCTCGTAGCTCGGCTTGATGCGCAACCAATTCAGCTCGGCCTTTTCCACGACGTCGGCCGCGTAGACCTCCTCGTTGTTTGCCGCCTCCTCGCTCACTGCCGTGATGGCAAAGAAGCGATCATTGGAGGACGATGCGTAGCGCCTTGCAGCCAGCGTCGCGACGCTCGAGCTGTCCAATCCTCCCGACAAGCAGGTTCCGACGCGGACATCCGAGCGCAGGCGCAGGCGCGTCGCATCGTCCAGCAGTTCCGCCAGTAGCCTGGCCGCATCCTGTTCGTCCCCAACGGCCGAACGAGGCGTCAGCGAATAATAGCGCTCTATCTCGATTCGACCTGTCGACACGTCGACGCGCATCTTGTGTCCGGGCGGCAGCTTCTCGATATCCTTGAAGAAGGTCCGGTTGGTGTGATCGGTCAAACCGCAAACGAGAAAGTCCCTGACGAGATCGTCGTCCGCGATTGAATGGCCGACTAGCGGAAGCAACTGGCGAATCTCAGAACCGAAGGCGAACACCGCAGCGGTATTTGCGAAGTAGAACGGCTTTACGCCAAATCGATCGCGAGCACAGAACAGTGTATTGTCGCGCTCGTCGTGAATCGCAAACGACCACATGCCGTTGAAACGGTCGAGGCATTTTTCACCCCAGCGGATGTAGGCTGCGAGCAGTACCTCCGTGTCGGAAGCGGTGTGGAAGACATGGCCGAGCGCTTCCAGTTCCGCACGAAGCTCAAGATAGTTGTATATCTCGCCGTTATACGTGACCCAGATCGGGAGCAGCCTGTCGCGCATCGGCTGCGCGCCGTCGTCGGTCAGATCAATGATGGCCAGCCTGCGGTGCCCTAACCCGACCCTGCCATTAACCCTCACTCCGCGACCGTCCGGTCCGCGGTGAGCAACAATATCGGTTAACTCATCCACCTGACGGACATCGACAGGCCCGGTCTTACCTACAAGGCCAAATATGCCGCACACGAAATGCTTATCCGGATTTGTGACGCGGGACCCACCGTGACGGCAGCGTCAGACCATCGACGCATACAGAAACAATAGGACCTTCTAGCCCGTCCACACATTCAACGTCAATCTTGCCCCCGTCATGCCTCTCCGCCGCGACCTAAGACGATCACCCGCAGGATCATAAAGCACGGTTCAGCTTTCGAGCCGGCCGTCCATTTCAAGTTATCGCAGTCCAACATAGCAATTGGCTATCATGCAAAGCCTCTATCAAACTGCTCCAGTAGCCATTCGGTAAGGTCAGCTTTCTCAGCCAGAACTTTGGCGCGACGCTGCGTCAAGGTCGGTTCCAAGCCTGGATCAGCAAGCATACCTGACACTAGTGTCATCAGTTTCTCAAACTCCTGGGGCTGAAAACCCCAAGCCAACTGATACCGCTGCTCCAATTCTGCTATCACCGAGCAGCGCCCGACGAAGCTATTGCAGCGGATCGCGGGGCGCCCCAACAAAGCCGCCTCCATTGTCATCGTCTGGCTGTCGCTGATCAGGATCTTCGCGTGAGCCAGAAGATCGTGCATGCTCTCCGGTGGGGCCTTCAGAGCGTATGACTGGAGGCGCGGAGCGATCGAGCTTTCCGCGTTGATGAAGACGCGACCATGCGGTTCGAGCAACGCAATCAGTCGAAGAACCTGAGCTTCGGAAAGCCCGCTCTCGCCCGCGTCATGATGGGCCGTCAGCGAAACCAGCCGAACGATAAAGTATGGTTCGCGAGGCTCTATGCCCAACAGACGGACCACCTCTGGGTCGGGCTTGAAATGGTTCGGGTGGAGGTAAGCGAGCTCATGATAGCTGTCATGAGTCCGCACCTTGGCGGTCTTTTTGTCCCGCAAAACCGCCGGTATGACGACGCGATTCGCGAAAGGATAGGTAATCTTCGTAAACAGCGGCACGTAATCGGCGTCGTCTTCGTTCAGGACGATCGAGGGCCTGCCAATGATGCGGCCGACATGAGCAACCGACACAGACGTGCCGACAAGGAAATCCGGTCTGTCCGGAAGTGCGGCTTTGAGAACTTGCCAGTTGTGGATCGCAAGTTCGATGGCGTTGCCGACAAGGCCCCGGCGCGGTTTCGAGGCGACGATATAAGGTAAGCCGTAATGATCGAGCAATCCACCGATAATGCCGCGATCACGGATCGTGACCGTGATCTTGTCGCCACGCGCCCGCATGCGCTGCGCCACGTTCCGGAAAAGGTGGACGTGCGCTGGATGGCCAATATCAAAGAGAACGTGCATCGCTCTTGTGAACTTTGCTGGGATAGAGCGTTGGAATCTGAGCGATGCGCTCCAGCACCTCGGTGGGATCAAGACCGATTACGCCGCAATACCACGCGATCGATTCGAAGCGCGGGACGTTCTCCATCTCGACGAGACGAAGCGCGCTCGCTCGATCGAGCACGCCCTCTCGAATCTGGTTCGAGCGGAAAGTGTCGTTCTCGCTGAAGCCTGCGACCCACGTATAAATGTAGTTATAGAAGGCAGCCGTCCCATCTCCGATGCGCCAGGTCGAGCGCGTATCGTTGGCGGTTTCCCAGTCGTATTGATCGATCAGCGTGTCGTTTACTTCGCTCTCGACCCAGGGAATGTAGTCGAACAGTCGGAGATATTCATGCTTGATCGAATAGTAGCTGAAAAAGGCGCCGGCGGTATCGAGGAGCGATTTGTTGATGTAGCGCGGATTGAGCAAGAATTCCTTGCCGTAATAGCCCGCCATCTGAAGCTGCGCGAATGGTGAAGGCCGGTGTCCAAGCGTCGGCGGCACACCGCAAAAGCCGGCCTTGAAATGTGTTTTCTCAAGCGGGTTGGAGGCAAGCACGGTAGCTTCAAGATGAAGCTTTTTCGCGAGGTCGTTGGCGTAGTAAAAATACTGCTTGTCGCCGGCCATGAAGAGCGGAACCATTCCAAGTGCGGGCCGCTTAAGCCAAGCAGAAACGTTGCGACGAATGTTTTCTCGCTTTTCGGCAATGTCAGCCGAGACGAGAATATGCTCAACCTTGAGCGCTCCACACATCCGTGCCTGATTGCGGCGCGCCAAGTCCGTGATCATTCCCCAATCGTAAGTGTAGGC